>NZ_MULM01000124.1:0-38784 GCF_002029345.1 Pseudomonas sp. VI4.1 | reverse complement strand
TGGCTTGCCAGCGAAGGCGGCGTAACAGTCAACATAGATGTTGAATGTGATGGCCCCTTCGCTGGCAAGCCAGCTCCTACAGGGGGGTTGTGTGAGGCGTCAGATCTTCAGCGCGGCGGCTGCTTCAGCCAACTCCAGCTCACTGAAGACTTGAACACCATGGCGCTTTAGCAACGCCGCCGTCACACCTTCACCGCTGACCTTCACTCCACTGAAGGTCCCGTCATACGTCAGCAAATTCCCGCAAGACGGGCTATTGGCCTTGAGCACCGCAATCCGGATGCCGTGCTTTTCAACCAGCTCCAGCGCCTGATAAGCCCCCGCGAGAAACTGCGCACTGACATCCGCGCCCTCGGTGGTGATCACCGGCGCCTGCCCATCCAGCACCTCACCACCCTGCCCGCCGGGAATTTCCGCCGCAGCCCTGGGCGTCGGCAACCCGCCGGCCACCTCCGGGCACAACGGCACTACCCGACCTTCGTCGAGCCAATGCTGGAGCTGATCGAACGGCCCGCTGGCCCCGCCGTCGTAACGTACGCGGTGCCCCAGCAGACAACGGCTTACCAGAACTTTTTGCATGATCAGAACGGCTCGTTGCCGCGACGTCGGAACCAGCCGGTCAACGACAGGCGCTCTCGCATCGCGGGCAGGACTTCGTGTGGCACCTCACCCGACAGGAATACCACCAGGCATCCGCCGACAGGCACCACATCGTATTCGGCCCCCTCATCCAGGTACATGCGCAACTGACCGCCGTGCTCGGGCAGCCAGCCCTCATTGAGATAAACCACCGCCGAGACCATGCGCCGGTCGTCGTCGCGGAAGCGGTCGAGATGTTTGAGGTAGAAAGCACCGGGCGGATACAGGGCGAAATGGCTTTCGAAATCTTCCAGGCCCAAGTACAAACCGCGATTCATCGCCTCGCGCAGGCTGTCCATCAGCATCAGATAACTGTCGCAAGCCACCGCCTGCCCTGGCTCGATCCACTGGATATGGTCGCCGCGAATGCCCTCGCGAACCTCCGATGTCGGCCCGCGCCCCACGGCGGCCGGGGCCAGTTCACCCTCGGCTGCACGTTTATGGCACTCGGCCGCCAGTTCCCGGGTCAGACCCAGTGGCAGGAAAATATTCTGCTGCGACCAGCCGTGTTCGGCCAGGTCGTCGACGATACGTAACAGCAGCGGGTGATCAGAGGGTATTTGCATGGCGCGCATAGTATTCCTGTGCCTGAAAATCCGACAGAGCCGCGCAGCGGGTTGATACGAATTCTCGACAAGTACCCATGCCCCACGGAGAATAGTCGCCTGCCGACAGGAGCCCCTATGCGTCGTTTGCTTTTCTCACTGCTGATGTTCTGCGTTATGCCCGCTTGGGCAGACGGCCACGACCAGTTGTACAAGGTCGCCGGCTGGCCAGAACAACGCGCACATTTCAACGACGCTCTTTCGGCCGCTCAACAGCGCTACCAGAACAGCCTGCCGCCGGCGGTGTTCCAGGCGCTGGTCAACAACAGCAATCAGCGCTTTGCCCCCAAGGCCGTGGACCAGCGCGCCGAAGCGCAACTGCGCAAGACCCTCGTCGATCCGAAACCGGCGCTGACGTTTTTCCAGTCACCCCTGGGCAAAAAAATCGTCGCCGCCGAACTGCTGGCGACCCGTCGCGACCAACTGGCAAAAAACGCCAAGGGTTTACCGAAGATTCAGGCCAGTGACAGCCGCCTGCTGATCATCGGTCACCTGGCCCAGGCCTTGCCCGCTCGCGAGGCTGGCGCCGAAGTCAGCCTGGCGATTGCCGGTGTCGCGGCCGACAGCCTGAGCTCGATGATCCCCGGCCTGCTCGGCGGCGGTCAGGCGCAAGACATGTTGAACGGCCAGCGCCAACGCTTGATGGACCAGATCGGCAGCGATTTGAACAACACGCTGTTGTATGTCTATCGCGATCTGTCGGACAACGAGCTGGAGGAATTCGCCACCTTTGCCGAGTCGGCGGAAGGCCAGGCTTATTATCAGGCGGCGTTGGCGGCGATTCGGGCGGGGTTGGCGGTGGGGCAGGATACTTCCACGCTTCGCCAGTAATCCCTGGCGCCGGCAAGGGCCCCTTCGCGAGCAAGCCCGCTCCCACATTTGATCGCTGCCGTACACAAAATCAGTGTTCGCTGCAGATCCAATGTGGGAGCGGGCTTGCTCGCGATGGGGGCCGAACTGACGCTAAAGATTCCGCCCCTTGATCCGCTTGCTCAAAAACCCGAAATACTCCCCCCGCAACGCCAGCGTCTCATTCGCCAGATGATGCCGCGCCTGCGGCAGCATCAACACCTGCGGCCGATCGAACTTGGCCTTCAACACGGCAAGGTTATGCTGCCAGTCCACCGTCATATCCGCCTGCCCCTGCACAATCAGCGGCCGCCGCGTACTGCCCGGCGCGGCCTCGATGCGCTTGATCCACCGCGCCAGCGCACCGACCCAGGCGGTCGGCAACCGTAGCGGCTGCAACGGATCAGCCTGCAAAAACGGCAAGAAATCCGGGTCGTTGGAGTTTTCGCTGAAGCGCCGCGCGATGGCTTTGACGAAAGGCCTGAGCAGGTAATAGCTCAGTTGCGACCAGCCCCAGGCCCGGGGCCGCACCAACGGCGACAGCAGGATCACCAGCCCTTGTGCCGGACTGCTCGCCCCCGCGTTGAGCACATGATCGATCACGATCGCGCCGCCAGTGCTTTGCCCGCACAGGTGCCACGGCTGCGGCAGATCGAGGGCGCGCGCCTCGGCGAACAACCCTTGCAGCGTGTCCTGATACTCGGCGAAATCCTTGATGCTGGCGCGTTCACCGCTGGACAGGCCATGCCCTGGCAAGTCGCAGGCAATCACCGCAAACCCCTGGTCCAGCGCCCACTCGATCACATGCCGGTAGAGCCCGGTGTGATCATAAAAGCCGTGGAACAAAAACAGCGTCGCCCTGGCCTGCTGCGGCCACCAGAACTGGCAGACCACGTCATATCCATCCACCGCGAAACGACCCAGGCCGCTGCGCAGATGTCGCCCCGCAAAATCGAGCCCATAGAAACACTGGTAGGCCAACGCCTCCACCGACAGGGGCTGCGCCTCAGCCAGTGGCCGCAGACTGGCACGCAGATGATCGGGGTCGAAAGTGGCAGGCATGGACGATTCCAGAGCATGAAACGGACTTTATAGGCCTGCGATATTCTTCTGTCGCGGCAAGCATGGCAAGCTGGGCGACCTTCGAGGATTGAAACCCATGCGTTCGCCCTACCGCACCCCACTGCTTGCCTGCCTGCTCGCCCTGGTGTGTGCCGGTGTGCTTTGGGCCGCTTATGACTGGTTTCAGGGACGCTACCTGCGCGCGTTCAGTTCGCACACCGCCGTGTTTTCCGGCGACCCGCTGCGCCTGCCCGACAACCTGGCCGGCCCCGGCGCCATCCGCCTGGTGCACTTCTGGGACCCGGCCTGCCCGTGCAACGTCGGCAATCAACAACATCTGGGCGAACTGGTCGAGCAGTATGGACCCCAGGGCGTAGAGTTTTACTCGGTACAAAAACCCGGCAGCCATGGCCAGTTGCCGAGTACCTTGAGCAATTTGAAAACCATCACCGTCCTGCCAGGTTCCGAACAGATCCCCGCCAGCCCGGCCGTGGCGATCTGGGATCGCAACGGCAAGCTGGCGTATTTCGGCCCGTACAGCGAAGGCCTGACCTGCAATTCCAGTAACAGTTTTATCGAGCCGATCCTGCAGGCGTTGAACCAAGGCCGGACAGTGGATGCCACGCACACACTGGCGGTGGGGTGTTACTGCCCGTGGCCTGTCGATACCACGAAATAGGGAAAAAACCCGCCATACGAATCCCTCCTAAGGGCGATGGGCCAATTCGCCGAGCCGTGTTAAACAGTGGCGCCAGGGAACTGCTGCCACTAATAACAAGGAGTCACCATGAAACGTAGCCTGACCGTCGTCGCCCTGCTGATTGTCGCGCTCGCCGCGGGCGCCGGCTGGTACGTTTACAGCAAGCAGCCGACACGCCAGGGCATGGTCGAGCTGCAACACCTGCAAGGTTCGGTCACCGTGCGCTATGACGAGCGCGGCATCCCGCACATCCGCGCGGAAAACGAACCGGACCTGTACCGCGCCCTCGGGTACGTGCACGCCCAGGATCGGCTGTTTCAGATGGAAGTCCTGCGCCGCCTCGCTCGCGGGGAACTGGCCGAGGTGCTGGGCCCGAAATTGCTCGATACCGACAAGCTGATGCGCAGCCTGCGCATTCGCGAACGGGCCGAAACCTACCTGGCGAACATGGACCAACAGTCGCCGGCCTTTATCGCCATGCAGGCCTATCTGGACGGCATCAACCAGTATCAGGACAGCCATCCGGCACCCGTGGAGTTCGATGTGCTGGGCATTGCCAAGCGCCCGTTCACCGCCCAGGACACCATCAGCATCGCCGGGTACATGGCCTACAGTTTTGCCGCGGCGTTTCGCACCGAGCCCCTGCTGACTTACGTGCGCGACCAGCTGGGGGCCAATTACCTGAATGTCTTCGATCTCGACTGGCAGCCCAAAGGCGTGCTGGCGAAGACGCCCGGCGGCGCTGTGCCGTCCCTGGGCAGCGTCGACTGGAAAGATCTCAACGCCCTCGCCCGCCTCAGCGAACAGGCACTGGCCGACAACGGCCTGCCGCAATTCGAGGGCAGCAACGCCTGGGTGGTCTCGGGCAATCGCACCAAAAGCGGCAAGCCGCTGTTGGCCGGTGACCCGCATATCCGCTTTTCCGCACCGTCGGTGTGGTACGAAGCGCAGCTATCGGCGCCGGGCTTCGAGCTCTACGGTCATTACCAGGCGTTGATGCCGTTCGCCTCCCTCGGGGTGAACCGCGACTTCGGCTGGAGCATCACCATGTTCCAGAACGACGACCTGGACTTGATCGCCGAGAAGGTCAATCCGCAGAATCCGAATCAGGTGTGGTATCGCGGCAAGTGGGTCGACATGGTGAGCAGCGAACAGCAGATCGCGGTCAAAGGCCAGGCGCCCGTGACGCTGGTGCTGCGCCAGTCGCCCCACGGTCCGATCGTCAATGATGCACTGGGCAACAGCGTCGGCAAAACGCCGATCGCCATGTGGTGGGGCTTTCTCGAAAGCCAGAATCCGATCCTCGAGGGTTTCTACCAGCTCAACCGCGCCGACACCCTGGCCAAGGCGCGCAGTGCCGCCGCCAAGGTGCAGGCGCCGGGCCTGAACATCGTCTGGGCCAATGCCAAGGGCGATATCGGCTGGTGGGCGGCCGCGCAATTGCCCAAACGTCCGGCGGGTGTGCGGCCGTGGTTCATCCTCGACGGCAGCACCGCCGAAGCGGACAAGGAAGGCTTCCACCCGTTCAGCGCCAACCCGCAGGAAGAGAACCCGGCGCGAGGCTATATCGTCTCGGCCAACTTCCAGCCGCCATCGCCCACCGGGATGGAAATTCCCGGTTACTACAACCTGGCCGATCGCGGTCAGCAGCTCAATCGCCAGCTCAGCGACAAAACCATCAAGTGGGACCTGGCCGCCAGCCAGAAGCTGCAGCTGGGCACCACCACCGCCTATGGCCCGCGCTTGCTCGCGCCGTTGTTGCCGGTACTGCGCGAAGTGGTGAGCGATCCGGCCGAACTCAAACTGGTGGAGCAACTGGCCCAGTGGCCAGGCGATTACCCGCTCGAGTCCACCAGCGCCACGCTGTTCAACCAGTTCCTGTTCAACCTGGCTGACGCATCGATGCACGATGAGCTGGGCAATGATTTCTTCGAAACGCTGCTCTCGACCCGGGTGATCGACGCTGCACTGCCGCGCCTGGCCGCGACCGCCGACTCGCCGTGGTGGGACAACCGCAACACCCTTGGCAAGGAAACCCGCGCCGATACGGTCAAGGTCGCCTGGCAAGCGAGCCTCGCGCACCTCAAGACCACCTTGGGTGCGGATTTCGCGCAATGGCAATGGGGCATGGCGCACACCCTGACCCATGGCCATCCACTGGGGCAGCAGAAGCCGCTGGATCGGGTCTTCAACGTCGGCCCGTTCGCCGCGCCCGGCGCGCATGAAGTGCCGAACAACCTCTCTTCCAAAATCGGCCCGGCCCCGTGGCCGGTGACCTACGGGCCGTCGACCCGTCGCCTGATCGACTTCGCCGACCCGGCCCACAGCCTGACCGTCAACCCGGTTGGTCAGAGTGGCGTGCCGTTTGACAGGCATTTTGATGACCAGGCGGAGGCGTATATCGAAGGGGTGTATTACCAGGCTTACATCAACGACGAAGAAGTTGCCGCCAATACCCGCAGCACGTTGAAGCTGCTGCCGGCGAGGGCTGCGCGATAGATTTTTGTTGCCTGGGCTGACGTCTTCGCGGGCAAGCCTCGCTCCTACAGGTTAGTGGTTATCTCATGATCGAAACATGATCTGTAGGCGCGAGGCTTGCCCGCGAAGGGGCCCTGGCAGGCAACAACAATCTCAGCTCACACCACCGCCGCAAAATTCAGCCTGAACTGCTGCGGCGTCACCCCAAGCCGGCGGTTGAACACGCTGCGCATATGCTGGGCATCGCGAAACCCGCACTGGTAGGCCACGGTCTTGAGCGGCGAATGGGTGCTTTCAAGCAGCACCCGCGCCGCATCCACCCGCGCCCGTTCGACGAATTCCGCCGGGGTGATTTTCGCCTCCCTGGCAAACACCCGGGAAAAGTTGCGGGCGCTCATGTTGGCGGCGTTGGCGAGGTCGGCAATCGTCAGGTCGCCGGTGAGGTTGGCCAGCACATAGTGCTGAACCAGGGCCACCGCCGAGGTCGGTTCGGCGTGTGGCGTGAGGAATGGGCTGAACTGCGATTGCCCACCCGAGCGCTGGGTGAATACCACCAGCCGCTTGGCCACGCTCAGGGCCACTTCCGGCCCATGGTCCCGACCCAGCAGGTACAACGACAAGTCGATCCCCGCCGTAACCCCCGCCGAGGTGTACAGCTTGCCATCCTGCACGTACAGGCGATCGGCCTCGACCCGGGTCGAAGGGCATAACGCAGCCAGTGCCGCCGCATCGCCCCAGTGGGTGGTCACCGTTCTTCCATCCAGCAAGCCGGCCCGGGCGAGGATGAAGGCGCCGTTGCAGATCGAGCCAAAACGCTGCGCCGACGCACTGGCATCGCGCAGCCAGGCATCGAATGCCGCGCCGAAATTCATGAACGGCAACTGCGGCCCACCGGCCACCAACAGCAAGTCATAAGCCTGCAGCGCCTCGCTGAAATGCCGATGGGCGTTGAGCGACAAACCGTTGGAGCACGCCATCACCCCGCGCTCGACGCCGATCACTTCCAGACGATAGTGATCTTCCGGCGCCAGGAAACGATTGGCTTCGCAGAACACATCCATGGGACCGGTGACGTCCAGGGACTGGACGCCGGAAAACACCACGATGGCGACGGTTTTCTGCATGGTTCAAAACGCCCTCGATGGGTTGATCACGTAGCTGAGACAAACACAAAACCTTGTGGGAGCGGGCTTGCTCGCGAAGGGGCCGTGTCAGTAAATAGAGATGCTGACTGAAAGACCGCCTTCGCGAGCAAGCCCGCTCCCACATGAACCGTGCGTAGCCTCTCAACATCGCCAACCCTAGCCAATCCGCGCGCAACAAGCGAGGCTGGCGCGATATGCCTGCTCATTGGCAAGGATCGCAGCCATGGATCGATTGTCCGGCTCGGGGTGCCGGAACAGACTGGATTCCTCAGCGCCGCCACGGCGTTCTCCACGAGGAAAGCAGCATGAGCAGCACCATCGCCGGCATCAAAATCCCCGACAGCGCCTTGGCCCGGGCCACCACCGAATACATTCGCGACGTCGAGTCAGACCTGCTGTACCACCACTCGCGCCGGGTGTTCCTGTTTGGTGCCTTGAGCGGTGAGCGCAAGCAACTGGCCTACAACCCCGAGTTGTTGTACGTCGGCGCGATGTTCCATGACCTGGGGCTGGTGGAAGGTCATCGCACGCAGGACGAGCGCTTTGAAGTCGACAGCGCCAACGCCGCCACAGCGTTTCTGCAGCCTTATGGTTTATCGGACGACGATATCGAGCAGGTGTGGTTGTCGATTGCCTTGCACACCACACCGGGTGTGCCGCAACACCTGCGTCCCAACGTGGCGCTGGTCACGGCCGGGGTTGAAATGGATGTGCTGGGTATCGACTATGCCGCGTTCCCGACGGCGCAGCGTGAAGCGGTGGTGCATGCGCATCCACGGGGTGCCGGGTTCAAGGCGTGCATCCTGTGTGCCTTTGCCAATGGCTTCAAGCACAAGCCGGACACCACGTTCGGGACTGTGAATGCGGATGTGCTGGTGGACAGTGAGCCGGGGTTCAAGCCGATGAATTTCGTCGAGGTTATCCGCAGATCTCCCTGGGTTGCCTAGCCCCCTGTGTAGGAGCTGGCTTGCCAGCGAAAGCGGTGTGTCAGCCAACATTGATGTCGGCTGGAAGGGCCTCTTCGCTGGCAAGCCAGCTCCTACAGGGGATCGGGTTGGCCACACCAAGGTGGTCAACCCGACGTCAGCTCAAACCGCTTCCGGCGCCTGCTGTGCGCGACGTGCGTCCGGTTGTCGCCAGGAGTCGGCAGCGCCTTCCTCGATTGCCTGCTGGATCGCACGCTTGCGACTTTCTTCGGCGCGGCGGCTGAAGAACCAGACCAGAAACGTCATCAACGATACCGCCAGCAGAATCAGGCTGGCCACGGCGTTGATCTCCGGTTTGACCCCCAGGCGCACCGCCGAGAACACTTCCATCGGCAAGGTAGTCGAACCGGGCCCCGAGACGAAACTGGCCAACACCAGGTCATCCAGCGACAGCGCGAAAGACATCATGCCGCCCGCCCCCAGGGAGGGCGCGATCATCGGGATGGTGATCAGGAAGAACACCTTCCACGGCCGTGCACCGAGATCCATCGCCGCCTCTTCAATGGACAGGTCCAGCTCGCGCAAGCGCGCCGACACCACCACCGCCACGTATGCCGCACAGAACGTGGTGTGGGCGATCCAGATGGTGACGATGCCGCGCTCCTGTGGCCAACCGATCATCTGCGCCATCGCCACGAACAGCAGCAACAGCGACAGACCGGTGATCACTTCCGGCATCACCAACGGCGCGGTGACCAGGCCACCGAACAGCGTACGCCCCTTGAAATGGGTGATACGGGTCAGCACGAACGCCGCCAACGTACCCAGCGCCACCGCCGCCACCGCCGTGTAGCAGGCGATTTCCAGCGAGCGCACCACCGAGCCCATCAGTTGGGT
This sequence comes from Pseudomonas sp. VI4.1, assembly GCF_002029345.1. NCBI lineage: Bacteria > Pseudomonadati > Pseudomonadota > Gammaproteobacteria > Pseudomonadales > Pseudomonadaceae > Pseudomonas > Pseudomonas sp. VI4.1. Next base: position 29,483 of record NZ_MULM01000124.1, on the reverse strand, counting down.
GTTGTCCATCAACCCGACATACCACTTGATCGACCAGCCGCCCCAGACCGTCACCAGCTTGGAGGCGTTGAACGAGTAGATCACCAGGATCAGCATCGGCGCGTAGATGAACAGCAAACCTGCTATCAGCATGAAACTCGAGAAACGGAAGCGCTTCATTCCTTGCCCTCCATTTCTTTGGCCTGGCTACGGTTGAACAGGATGATGGGCACGATCAGGATCAACAGCATGACCACCGCCAGGGCAGACGCTACCGGCCAGTCACGGTTGTTGAAGAACTCTTGCCACAGCACTTTACCGATCATCAGGGTTTCCGGGCCGCCGAGCAGTTCCGGGATCACGAACTCGCCCACGACCGGGATGAACACCAGCATGCAGCCGGCGACGATGCCGTTCTTGGACAGCGGGATGGTGATCTTCCAGAAGCTGTTGAAGGTACTCGAACCCAGGTCGGACGCAGCCTCCAGCAGGCTGTTGTCGTGCTTCACCAGGTTGGCGTAGAGCGGCAGGATCATGAAGGGCAGGTACGAATACACCACGCCGATATACACGGCGAGGTTGGTGTTGAGGATCTGCAGCGGCTCATCGATCCAGCCCATGGTCATCAGGAAGCCGTTCAGCAGCCCGTTGTTGCTGAGGATGCCCATCCACGCATACACGCGGATCAGGATCGCGGTCCAGGTCGGCATCATGATCAGCAGCACCAGCACCGTTTGCATCTCTTTGCGGGCACTGGCAATCGCGTAGGCCATCGGGTAACCGATCAGCAGACAGAGGACGGTACTGATCAGCGCCATCTTCAACGAGCCGAGGTAAGCGGCGATGTACAACTCGTCGTCGGCCAGCATCGAGTAGTTGCTCAGGTTAAGCAGCAACTGCACCTTCTGGTCGAGGTAGCTGTAGATCTCGGTGTACGGCGGAATGGCCACGTCGGCTTCGGCAAAGCTGATCTTCAACACGATGAAGAACGGCAGCATGAAGAACAGGAACAGCCAGATGAAGGGAACCCCGATGACCAACTGGCGGCCACCGGGAATTATTCGATTGAGGCGGCGTTTGAATTTGCGCATGTTCATGAGCGAAGTACCACGCCGCTGTCGTCTTCCCAATACACGTAAACCTGGTCACCCCAGGTTGGGCGTTGCCCGCGGCGCTCGGCGTTGGCGACGAAAGACTGGACGATCTTGCCGCTCGGCAGCTCCACGTGGAATACCGAGTGACCGCCCAGGTAGGCGATGTCGTGCACCTTGCCGCTGGACCAGTTGTATTCGCAGGTCGGCATGGTCGGTGTCACCAGCAGTTTTTCCGGACGGATCGCGTAGGTGACCGACTTGTCCTGCACCGAGGTGCTGATGCCGTGACCGACGTAGATGTTGCGGTCCAGATCCTTGCAGGTGATCAGCGCATGGCCTTCGGCGTCGTCCACCACTTCACCGTCGAAGATATTGACGTTGCCGATGAATTCGCAGACCAGGCGGCTGGTCGGGGTTTCGTAGATGTCGATCGGGCTGCCGATCTGGGCGATCCAGCCCAGGTGCATGATCGCGATGCGCTCGGCCATGGTCATGGCCTCTTCCTGGTCGTGGGTCACCATGACGCAGGTCACGCCGACCCGCTCGATGATCTCGACCAGCTCCAGCTGCATTTGCGAGCGCAGCTTCTTGTCCAGCGCCCCCATCGGTTCGTCGAGCAGCAACAGCTTAGGACGCTTGGCCAGGGAACGCGCCAGGGCCACCCGTTGACGCTGGCCACCGGACAACTGATGCGGCTTGCGCTTGGCGTATTGCGTCATCTGCACCAGCTTGAGCATGTCCGCCACACGGGCATCGACTTCCGCGGCGGGGATTTTGTCCTGCTTGAGGCCGAAGGCGATGTTCTGCGCCACGGTCATGTGCGGGAACAAGGCGTAGGACTGGAACATCATGTTGATCGGCCGCTCGTACGGCGGCATGTCGGTGATGTCGACGCCATCGAGGAAAATGCGTCCCTCCGTGGGCCGCTCGAAGCCTGCGAGCATGCGCAGCAAGGTGGATTTGCCCGATCCCGAACCGCCGAGCAGGGCGAAAATTTCGCCTTTCTTGATTTCCAGGGACACATCGTCCACAGCAATCGTCTCGTCGAACTTCTTCGTGACCCGGTCGATTTTGACCAGCACCTGTTTAGGTGACTGGTCGCCCTCGAGGGCTTTCTTATAGGCGCCGGAGGCAACTGCCATTTACGAAACTCCCAAAAAAAAGAGTGCAGTTCGCTCAAGGTGAGCCAACCTTGGATAGTTTGAGCCTTGAAGCTATTTACCCGACTTGACCTTGGTCCAGCTGCGGGTCATCAAACGTTGAATCTTCGGTGGTAACTCGATGGACACGTAAGTCTTGTCGAGGACTGCCTGCGGTGGATAAACCGACTCGTCGGTGCGAATGGACTGCTCCATCAACTTGTCCGACCCCGGGTTCGGGTTGGCATAGCCGACATAATCACTGACCTGGGCGATCACCTCCGGTTTCAGCAAATAATTGATGAAGGCGTGGGCTTCCTTCACGTTGGCCGCATCCTTGGGGATTGCCAACATGTCGAACCACAGTGCGCCGCCTTCCTTGGGAATCGAGTAGGCGATGTTCATGCCTTTGCCGGCTTCAGCCGCGCGGGCCTTGGCCTGGATCATGTCGCCGGAAAAACCGATCGCGACGCAAATATCGCCGTTAGCCAGGTCCGCGATGTATTTGGAAGAGTGGAAGTAGGTCACGTAAGGTCGCACCGCGAGCAACTTGGCTTCGGCCTTTTTGTAGTCTTCGGGGTTGGTGCTGTTGGCGTTGAGGCCCATGTAGTTGAGGACGGTGGGCATCATTTCATCGGCAGAGTCGAGGAACGCCACGCCGCAGCTGTGCAGCTTCTTGATGTTCTCCGGCTCGAATACCACATCCCAGGAGTCGATCTTGTCCAGGCCCAGCACGGCCTTGACCTTGTCGACGTTGTAACCGATGCCGTTGGTGCCCCACAGGTACGGCACGGCGTACTGGTTGCCCGGGTCGTTCTCCTCCAGGCGCTTGAGCAGCACCGGGTCGAGGTTGGAGTAGTTGGTCAGCTGCTTCTTGTCGAGCTTCTGGAACGCGCCGGCCTTGATCTGCTTGCCAAGGAAGTGGTTGGACGGCACCACCACGTCATACCCGGTGCGCCCGGCCAGCAACTTGCCTTCCAGGGTTTCGTTGGAGTCGAACACGTCGTAGACCGGCTTGATCCCGGTCTCTTTCTCGAAGTCGACCAGGGTGGTCTCGCCGATGTAGTCAGACCAGTTATAAATATGCACGGTGCCGGCCGCCTGGGCACCGACGGCAATCGTCAGGCCGGCGCCGACCAGCAGGGCATTGCGCAACAAAGAAAAAATAGGCAAGTGGAGGTCCTCTAAAATTAGTTGGGCCCAAGTTGCCCCGCGTTACATGACAGCCATGGCTGCCCGGCAACAAAACCGGCGCGCAACTTACCCTCGAAAAACCATTCCAGCAAAACTTTTATACAGACACCTGTAGGAGCGAGCTTGCTCGCGATGGTCGTCAACGATATCGCGTGGTGCCTGACACCCCGCGGTGTTCCCGTTATTTTCGCGAGCAAGCTCGCTCCTACAAAAGTTACTTACTTACCGGATTTGATCTTGGTCCAGCTGCGAGTCAGGATCCGCTGGGTGGCGGCCGGCAAGTCGGCAATCGCGTACAGCTTGGCCAGCACGTCGACCGGCGGGTAGATGCCCGGGTCGGCGGTGATGTCTTTATCGACCAATGGGGTGGCCGCCGCGTTACCGTTCGGGAAGCGCACCGCGTTGGTGATTTCAGCCATGATTTCCGGCTTCTGCAGGAAGGTCATGAACTTGTAGGCGCCTTCGACGTTTTCGGCATCTTTAGGGATGGCGACCATGTCGTAGAAACTGCCCGCACCTTCTTTCGGAATGTTGTAGCTGACCTTGACCTTGTCACCGGCTTCAGCCGCGCGGGTCTTGGCCTGGTAGATGTCACCCGAGTAACCGATGGCCACGCAGATGTTGCCGTTGGCCAGGTCGGAGATGTACTTGGACGAGTGGAAGTAGCCGATCGAAGGGCGGACCTTCAGGAACAGCGCTTCGGCTTCAGCCAGTTGTTTTTTGTCCTGGCTATCGGTTGGATAGCCCAGGTAGTGCAACGCCACCGGAATCATCTCGGTTGGCGAGTCAAGGACACTGATACCGCACGACTTCAACTTCGCGGCGTTTTCAGGTTTGAAGATCAGGTCCCAGGAATTGGTGGGTGCATCGGCGCCCAGTGCAGCCTTGACCTTCTCGGCGTTGAAACCGATGCCGATCGAACCCCACATGTAAGGGAAGGCGTGTTCGTTGCCCGGGTCGCTCACCGAGACTGCTTTAAGCAGGTCAGTGTTCAGGTTCTTCCAGTTGGGCAACTTGGACTTGTCCAGCTTCTGGTAAACGCCGGCCTTGATCTGCTTGGCCAGGAAGTTGTTCGACGGTACGACGATGTCGTAGCCGGACTTGCCTGCCAGCAACTTGGCTTCGAGGGTTTCGTTACTGTCGAATACGTCGTAGACCACCTTGATCCCCGACTCGGCTTCGAACTTCTTGACGGTATCCGGTGCGATGTAATCGGACCAGTTGTATACGTGAAGAACCTTGTCGTCCGCCTGAACTGCGCCCGCCATCAGGCCCATCAGGGACATGGCGAGGAGGGTCTTGCCAGCGATCTTCATACCTAATGCCTTCATGGGTAATGCTCCAATTTTTCTTTTTAGCCACGTTCTTGTTAACCAAGAGCGGGCGGCCTTTCCCGTGCGTCCGCACGAGCGGTAGTCTGGCAAGATCCAAGGCAGGCTTTCAAGGAAAGACCCATCCTTTGTTTGCACTGAGCGAAGTGCACACGTCACACCCCGCCCAGAGCCTAGCACTTAGCCCTGCAACGCACTCAAGGTCAGGTCCAGACACTTGCGTGCCTTTGTTACCAGCTCATCGATTTCAGCCGGTGTAATCACCAGGGGCGGAGCGATGATCATGGTGTCGCCGACGGCGCGCATGATCAGGCCGTTTTCGAAGCAGAAGGTGCGGCAGATCATGCCAACGCCCTTGCCCTCGTAACGTTTGCGAGTGGCCTTGTCCTGAACCAGTTCGATGGCCCCCAACAGACCGACGCCGCGCACTTCCCCCACCAGCGGGTGATCGTTCAGCTCCCGCAGACGCTTCTGCAAATAGGGTGCCGTTTCTGTACGAACGCGCTCGACAATTTTTTCTTCGCGCAGGATGCGGATATTTTCCAGGGCCACCGCAGCGGCCACCGGGTGCCCGGAATAGGTGAAGCCGTGGTTGAAATCGCCCCCTTCGTTGAGCACCGCCACCACTTCGTCACGCACGATCAGGCCACCCATCGGGATGTAACCGGAGGTCAGGCCTTTGGCGATGGTCATCATGTCGGGCTTGAGGCCGTAGAAATCGGTACCGAACCACTCACCGGTGCGACCAAACCCGCAGATCACTTCGTCCGCCACGAACAGGATGTCGTACTTGGCGAGGATTGCCTTGATGCGCGGCCAGTAGGTGTCTGGCGGAATGATCACGCCGCCGGCACCCTGGATCGGCTCGGCAATAAAGGCCCCGACGTTGTCGACACCGACTTCCAGGATCTTCTCTTCCAGCTGATTGGCGGCCCAGGTACCGAACTCATCCGGCGTCATGTCGCCACCTTCACCGAACCAGTACGGCTGGGCGATGTGGACGATGCCCGGGATCGGCAAATCGCCCTGTTCGTGCATGTACGTCATGCCACCCAGGCTCGCGCCGGCCACGGTCGAACCGTGATAGCCGTTCTTGCGGCTGATGATGACCTTCTTCTTCGGTTGGCCCTTGATCGCCCAATAGTGCCGAACCATACGCAACATGGTGTCGTTGCCTTCGGAACCGGAACCGGTGAAGAACACATGATTCATGCCTTCAGGCGCGATGTCGGCGATGGCCTTGGCCAGTTCCAGCACCGGCGGGTGAGCGGTCTGGAAGAACAGGTTGTAATAAGGCAGTTCGCGCATCTGTTTGCTGGCGGCATCGGCCAGTTCATCGCGACCGTAGCCGATCGCTACGCACCACAGGCCGGCCATGCCGTCGAGGATCTTGTTGCCTTCGCTGTCCCAGAGGTAAACACCCTTGGCGCTGGTGATGATCCGCGGGCCTTTCTCTTTCAGCTGCTTGAAATCGCTGAACGGGGCCAGGTGGTGATCGTTGCTCAGGGTTTGCCATTCACGGGTTTGCGGGTTGTTGCTGGTCATGCGAACTCTCCTAAGATTTTCAGTGAAGGGCGCGGCAATTTCCCGCCGCGCCCGGCGCATCAGACGGCAAAGAGCAGGAATTCCCGCTCCCACGAACTGATCACGCGCTTGAAGTTTTCATGCTCGGCCCGCTTGACCGCGACGTAGCCAGTGATGAATTTCTTGCCCAGGTATTTCTCGACGGTCGCGCTGTTTTCCATGCGCTCCAGCGCGTCCTCGATGGTCAGCGGCAGGCGCAGGTTGCGGCGTTCATAGCCGCGCCCCACGACCGGCGCACTTGGGTTCAGGCCTTCGACCATGCCGATGTAGCCGCACAGCAGGCTCGCGGCGATGGCCAGGTACGGGTTGGCATCGGCCCCCGGCAGGCGGTTTTCCACCCGACGGTTTTGCGGCCCCGCATCCGGAACCCGCAGGCCCACGGTGCGGTTCTCTTCGCCCCACTCCACGTTCACCGGCGCCGAGGTGTCCGGCAGGAAGCGGCGGAACGAGTTGACGTTCGGAGCGAACAGCGGCAACAGCTCGGGGATCAGTTTCTGCAAGCCACCGATGTGGTTCAGGAACAGCTGGCTCATGGTCCCGTCTTCATTGGAGAAGACGTTCTTGCCGGTCTCGATGTTGATGATGCTCTGGTGCAAATGCATCGCGCTGCCCGGCTCGCCGGTCATCGGCTTGGCCATGAAGGTGGCCGCCACGTCATGCTTGAGTGCGGCCTCGCGCATGGTGCGCTTGAACACCAGGATCTGGTCGGCCAGGGACAGGGCATCGCCGTGACGGAAGTTGATTTCCATCTGTGCGGTGCCGTCCTCGTGGATCAGCGTGTCGAGGTCCAGCTCCTGCAGTTCGCACCAGTCGTAGACGTCTTCGAACAGCGGATCGAACTCGTTCGCCGCCTCGATCGAGAACGACTGGCGACCGGTTTCCGGGCGGCCGGAGCGGCCAATCGGCGGTTGCAGCGGATAGTCCGGGTCCTCGCTGCGCTTGGTCAGGTAGAACTCCATTTCCGGCGCCACGATCGGCTGCCAACCGTGGTCGGCATAGAGTTTCAGGACCTTCTTGAGCACGTTGCGCGGCGACAGCTCGATCGGGTTGCCTTGCTTGTCGTAGGTGTCGTGGATCACCTGGGCAGTCGGCTCGATGGCCCAGGGCACCAGGAACACCGCATTCGCGTCCGGCCGGCAGATCATGTCGATGTCGGCCGGGTCGAGCAGTTCGTAATAGATGTCGTCTTCGACATAGTCGCCGGTCACGGTCTGCAACAGAACGCTCTCGGGCAGGCGCATGCCTTTTTCGGCAATGAACTTGTTGGTCGGCGAAATCTTGCCCCGGGTGATCCCGGTCAAGTCGGCGATCATGCATTCGACTTCTGTGATCTTGTGGTCTTTCAACCAATCGGTGAGCTGGTCGAGGTTGTGACTCATAAATGCCTCTTAGGCTGAGTTTCCTGACTCTTATAAGTCAGGCGTTGTTTGACGCATCGGCGTCGCTTGGTACAGATTGCCACTGCAAGGGCCGCGCACAAAGGCCCACCTCGACAATGTCATGGGTCAACCAGCGCGTAGAGGGGCGTGCAGAATCATGAGCAGGTCTCGGCACATTGGCCGGGCCACTAGCGTAAAACGGTTCTATATTAGAAACAGAGCCGGTAAAGAGAATGGCGTCCGGACCGTCCAGAATATCGGACAGGGACGGCACATCCGGCAGGGATGGAACAATCAACGGCACGCCCTTGGCCGCGGAGGCTGCGGCGTGGACGTAAGTGTCGCCACTGATGTGATAAGCATGCAGACCGATCTGCCCGGGGCAGAGGGTGACGCCGATTAACGGCAGGCGAGACATGAAGCACCCCGGTATTATTGCTGTTATGGGTTTGAATCGAGCTTAGCCTTGTTCATTTTTTTACACAACACCCCCGTAAAAAATACAACACGGCCCGCTCAAGCCCGCGGCCGGCAAAGCGCTCAAAGGCATAAAAACGCGCCAAACTGCCGCAAAAAAGCCTTACGAGCGCTTTTTTAGGGCAAAAAAGGCCTTACTTGACTTCGGCATGCCGTTCGGGTTGACTGGAAACCGAAGAGATCAATGATTGATATTTTTAACAACAAAGGTGTTGCATCATGTCGGTACCCCCGCGTGCCGTTCAGCTTAACGAAGCGAACGCGTTCCTTAAGGAACATCCTGAGGTTCTGTACGTTGACCTTCTGATTGCGGATATGAATGGTGTGGTGCGCGGCAAGCGCATTGAACGCACCAGTCTCCACAAGGTTTACGAGAAAGGCATCAACCTGCCGGCCTCTCTATTTGCTCTGGATATCAATGGCTCGACGGTGGAAAGCACCGGCCTGGGCCTGGACATCGGCGATGCTGACCGAATCTGCTATCCAATCCCTGACACCCTGTGCAACGAGCCCTGGCAGAAGCGCCCTACCGCGCAACTGTTAATGACCATGCACGAACTCGAAGGTGAACCTTTCTTCGCGGATCCCCGTGAAGTCCTGCGTCAAGTTGTTACCAAGTTTGACGAGATGGGCCTGACCATCTGCGCCGCGTTCGAACTGGAGTTCTACCTGATCGACCAGGAAAACGTGAACGGCCGTCCACAGCCGCCACGCTCGCCAATCTCCGGCAAACGCCCGCATTCGACTCAGGTGTACCTGATCGACGACCTCGACGAATACGTCGACTGCCTCCAGGACATTCTGGAAGGTGCGAAGGAGCAAGGCATCCCGGCCGACGCCATCGTCAAGGAAAGTGCCCCGGCGCAGTTCGAAGTGAACCTGCACCACGTGGCCGACCCGATCAAGGCCTGCGACTACGCGGTCCTACTCAAGCGCCTGATCAAGAACATCGCCTACGACCATGAAATGGACACCACCTTCATGGCCAAGCCTTATCCGGGCCAGGCGGGCAACGGTCTGCACGTCCACATCTCGATTCTCGACAGAGACGGCAAGAATATTTTTGCCAGCGAGGATCCCGAGCAGAACGCCGCACTGCGTCACGCGATCGGCGGTGTGCTCGAGACCCTACCGGCGCAGATGGCTTTCCTCTGCCCGAACGTCAACTCCTACCGTCGTTTCGGCGCACAGTTCTACGTGCCGAACTCGCCGTGCTGGGGCCTGGACAACCGTACCGTGGCGATCCGCGTCCCGACCGGTTCTTCCGATGCCGTGCGCATCGAACACCGTGTGGCCGGCGCCGATGCCAACCCGTATCTGTTGATGGCTTCGGTCCTGGCAGGCGTGCACCACGGCCTGACCAACAAGATCGAGCCGGGCGCACCCGTGGAAGGCAACTCCTACGAGCAGAACGAGCAGAGCCTGCCGAACAACCTGCGCGATGCACTGCGCGAGCTGGACGACAGCGAAGTCATGGCCAAGTACATCGATCCGAAATACATCGATATCTTTGTCGCTTGCAAGGAGAGTGAGCTGGAAGAGTTTGAACATTCCATCTCCGACCTTGAGTACAACTGGTACCTGCATACCGTTTAAGCGGTTGCAGTGAAAACAACGTCGCCGGCCTCACAGCCAGCGGCGTTTTTTTATGGCCGCCTTCGGCGGTTCGCTGGCAAGCCAGCTCCTACAGGGGATCTTTAGCGAATACAGATCTTGTGCTCGACACACAACCTGTAGGCGCCGGCTTGCCGGCGAAGGCGTCCTGGAAGACAACACACAACCCTGCTCGTACAATGCCCGCTGCCCCCGCAGGAGACTTCAATGACCCGACTCGCCACCCCACGCAAACCCCGCGCCCGCAGCCAGGCCCGGATCGATTCGATCCTCGATGCCGCCCGCACGCTGCTGGCTGCCGAAGGCGTGGCCAGTCTGTCGATCTACAGCGTCGCTGAACGCGCGCAGATCCCGCCCTCCTCCGTCTACCACTTCTTCGCCAGCGTCCCGGCCCTGCTCGAAGCCCTGACCGCCGACATCCACGCCGCCTTCCGCGCTTGCCTGCAAGCGCCCATCGACCACGGCGCCCTCAGCGGCTGGCGCGACCTGTCGCGGCTGGTGGAACAGCGCATGCTCGAGATCTACAGCGAAGACGCCGCAGCCCGGCAACTGATCCTCGCCCAGCACGGCCTGACCGAAGTCACCCAGGCCGACCGCCAGCATGACATCGAGCTCGGAGACCTGATGCACAAGCTGTTCGATCATCACTTCGAACTGCCAAGGCTGCCGAGTGAAGTCGATGTGTTTGCACTGGCCATGGAGTTGGGGGATCGGGTGTATGCGCGCTCGGTGCAGCAGCACGGGCAGATTACGCCGCGGATGGCGGAGGAAGGGATGCGGGTGTTTGATGCGTATCTGGGGCTGTATTTGCCGCCGTATTTGCCGAAGCGCGCTATATCGACCTGATTTTTTTGTTGTCCGTGCGGGCCTCTTCGCGAGCAAGCCCGCTCCCACACTAGACCGCTGCCATGCGCAAAATTTTTTGTACACCACAGATCAAATGTGGGAGCGGGCTTGCTCGCGAAGGCCGCACCACCGCACTCACTGATTCACACCCACAAAAAACCCCAAAGGGCTCACGCCCTCCGGAGTCGGGTGCACCGCATGCGCTCACAACTTGGCGATCGACACCTCGGTGGATTTCACAAACGCGATCACTTCGCTGCCAACCACCAGCTCCAGCTCTTTTACCGAGCGCGTGGTGATCACCGACGTCACGATGCCGGAAGCGGTCTGCACGTCGATTTCCGAAAGGACATCACCCAGGACGATTTCCTTGATCGGGCCCTTGAACTGGTTGCGAACGTTGATGGCTTTGATAGTCATGATGTTGATTCCTGTCGTAGAGGTGAGGCTTTGAGTTATTGCGCCCAACGCAATTGCGTAGGCAACGGTGAAACAGGTTCCGGCTCCGGCGGCTGTCCGGGCAGCGCCAGGACGCGGTTGAGCACTTCGGTTTCCAGTGCCGCCAGCCGATGGGAGCCGCGAACCCGAGGGCGTGGCAGTTCCACGAGCAGATCGAGACCGACTTCACCGTCTTCGATCAGGATCACCCGATCGGCAATCGCCACCGCTTCACTGACGTCGTGGGTCACCAGCAACACGGTAAAGCCGTGCTTTTGCCAGAGGCGTTCGATCAGCTGCTGCATTTCAATGCGAGTCAAGGCATCCAGGGCGCCCAGGGGCTCGTCCAGCAACAGCAAGCGCGGTTGGTGGATCAGCGCGCGGGCCAGGGCCACACGTTGCTTCTGCCCACCGGACAAGGCCGCCGGCCACTCGTTGGCGCGGTCCGCCAGGCCTACCGCTTCCAACGCTTCCAACGCTTGCGGCCGCCAATTGCCCTTGAGCCCGAGACCGACGTTGTCGATCACCTTCTTCCAGGGCAATAGACGCGCTTCCTGAAACATCAGCCGGGTGTCTTCCCGCGCCTCGCTCAGCGGCGCGGAGCCGGCCAGCAATTCACCGCCCGTGGGTTTGTCGAGCCCGGCAAGCAAGCGCAGCAAGGTACTTTTGCCACAGCCGCTGCGACCGACGACCGCGACGAATTGACCGGCTGGAATATGCAGGTCGATCTCGCGCAACACTTGCCGCGAACCAAAGGTTTTTTGCAGCTTGCGCACCGCCAGCGGAATACCGCGCAGCAGGCGTGGAGGTTGTTGAGCAGTCATGCGGCACCTCCTTTAACGACCTGGTAGGCCGGATGCCAGCGCAGCCACACACGTTCAAGCCCACGGGCCGCGAGGTCGGCGAGTTTGCCGAGCACCGCGTACAGCAGAATCGCCAGCACCACCACGTCGGTCTGCAGGAACTCCCGGGCATTCATCGCCAGGTAGCCGATGCCGGAGCTGGCGGAGATGGTTTCCGCGACGATCAGGGTCAGCCACATGAAGCCCAGGGCGAAGCGCACACCGACCAGAATCGAAGGCAGAGCACCGGGCAGGATCACCTGACGGAACAGGCTGAAACCGGACAAGCCATAACTGCGGGACATTTCCACCAGCGCTGGGTCGACGTTGCGGATGCCGTGATAGGTGTTGAGGTAGATCGGGAACAACGTGCCCAGGGCGACCAGGAAAATCTTCGCCGACTCGTCGATGCCGAACCACAGGATCACCAGCGGAATCAACGCCAGGTGCGGTACGTTGCGGATCATTTGCACCGAGCTGTCGAGGAGGCGTTCACCCCATTTCGACAGGCCGGTGATGAAACCCAGGGTCAGGCCGATGCCGCCGCCAATGGCGAAACCCAGCGCCGCACGCCAGCCGCTGATGGCCAGGTGAGTCCAGATTTCACCGCTGCGGACCAGGCTCACGCCGGCTTCGATGACGGCAATGGGCGCGGGCAGGATTCGCGTCGACAACCAGCCCGCCGACACCGACAGCTGCCATACCGCCAGCAGCAACACCGGCAACGCCCAGGGCGCGAGGCTATGAATAAGTTTCTTCATGGCCCGCCTCAGCTCTGGGACGCGGCTTTGGGAAGAATGTCGTTGGCGACCATTTCACCAAACGGGCTGACATACCCGCCGCTTTTCGGCAATTCCGGACGTTCGATGTCCAGGTGCGGGAACAGCAATTCGGCGACGCGGTAGGATTCTTCCAGGTGGGGATAACCGGAGAAGATGAAGGTGTCGATGCCCAGCTCCGCATATTCCTTCACGCGGGCGGCCACGGTCGGGCCGTCGCCCACCAGCGCCGTACCGGCACCACCGCGCACCAGGCCAACGCCGGCCCACAGGTTGGGGCTGACTTCCAGGTTGTCGCGACTGCCGCCATGCAGTGCCGCCATGCGTTGCTGGCCGACCGAATCGAAGCGTGCCAGGGAAGCCTGGGCGCGGGAGATGGTTTCGTCGTCCAGGTGCGAGATCAAGCGATCGGCCGCTTGCCACGCCTCGGCATTGGTTTCACGCACGATCACATGCAGGCGAATGCCGAAACGCACGGTACGTCCGAGCTTCGCGGCTTTGGCGCGTACTTGTTCGATCTTCTCGGCCACGGCCGCAGGCGGCTCGCCCCAGGTCAGGACCATTTCGACCTGCTCTGCCGCGAGGTCTTGCGCCGCTTCCGAAGAACCGCCGAAGTACAGCGGCGGACGCGGTTGCTGGATCGGTGGATAGAGCAGCTTGGCACCCTTGACGCTGATGTGCTGACCGTCGTAATCGACGGTTTCGCCTTCCAGCACCCGACGCCAGATGCGGGTGAATTCCACCGAAGCCTGGTAGCGCTCTTCGTGGGTCAGGAACAAACCGTCACCGGCCAGTTCGTCCGGGTCGCCACCGGTGACCAGGTTGAACAGTGCACGACCGCCGGACAGGCGATCCAGGGTCGCGGCCTGACGCGCCGCCACCGTCGGGGAAATGATCCCGGGGCGCAGGGCGACAAGGAATTTCAGGCGCTGGGTCACCGGAATCAGCGACGCCGCCACCAGCCACGAGTCTTCGCAGGAGCGCCCGGTGGGGATCAACACCCCGCCGAAGCCCAGGCGATCCGCCGCTTGCGCGACTTGCTGCAGGTAACCGTGGTCGACGGCGCGAGCGCCTTCGGCGGTGCCAAGGTAATGGCCGTCGCCGTGGGTAGGCAGGAACCAGAAAATATTGAGGCTCATGGAGTGGTCTCCTTAGGAAATCGGATTATTGCGTTTTGGCAACGGCCGCCGGCGGCGTCCAGATCACGTCTTTGATGCTCAGCGGCTTGGGAATCAGCTTGAGCTGATGGAAGCTGTCGGCAATTTTCTGTTGGGCGGCGACCACTTCAGGGGTCAGGAACAGTGCGCCGTAGCCCTGGCGTTTCACCGAGGTCAGGGTGATGTCTTCCGGCAGGCCGAGCAGCGGCGAGACCTGTTTGGTCACCTCGACGGGATTGGCCTTGGACCATTCACCGACCGCGCGCACTTCTTCCACCAGGGTCTTGATCACCTCGGGATTTTTCTGCGCGTAGGGTTTGGTTGCCAGGTAGAACTGATGGTTGTCGACGATGCCTTGGCCATCACGCAGGGTGCGGGCTTGCAACTGCTGTTCGGCAGCCGCCTGGTACGGGTCCCAGATCACCCAGGCATCGACGCTGCCACGCTCGAACGCGGCGCGGGCATCGGCCGGTGGCAGGAACACGGTCTGGATGTCGGTGTATTTGAGGCCGGCGTCTTCCAGCGCACGGACCAGCAGGTAGTGCACGTTGGAGCCTTTGTTCAGGACGACTTTCTTGCCCTTGAGCTCCTGTACCGATTTGATCGGCGAGTCCTTCGGCACCAGGATCGCTTCGCTGTGCGGCGCCGGTGGTTCATAGGCGACGTAGAGCAGATCGGCGCCGGCCGCCTGGGCGAATACCGGTGGCGTTTCGCCGGTGACGCCGAAGTCGATGGAGCCGACGTTCAGGCCTTCCAGCAGCTGCGGGCCACCGGGGAACTCGGTCCATTGCACGTCCACGCCTTGGGCGGCGAGGCGTTTTTCCAGGGTGCCTTTGGCTTTGAGCAGCACCAGGGTGCCGTACTTTTGATAACCGATCCGTAAGGTCTCGGCCTGAGCTTGAGTAATGACGCCGAAGGACACAGCCGCAGCAAACAGAGCGACCAGACCACGACGCAAAATGACAGTGCGCATGGCGCTCTCCTTTTTGCAGTAGGGTTTTGGCTGCACCTGCTTGCCCGTTAGCGGGCCAGTAAGGTGAGTACTTCACATTCAGGTGTGGCTAAAGTGCGGGCTTAAATGCTCCAGCGAGCACTCAACAAACGTTCATTCAACAGGTTCGGGTCGATCGGCTTTGGCCGTCGGGCCATGGCGCTGAAAAACAGCTCCAGCGATTCGCTCAATCGTTGCTCCAGCTCCGGCGCCAATTGCGCCAGGGCGCTGCCTTCGCCATAAGCGATCTGGCTGTCGACGGCGAAAATCCCATGGAGCATTTCCTGGGCCTTCAATGCCGACAACACCGGCTTGAGCGCGTAATCCACCGCCAGCATGTGGGCGATGCTGCCACCGGTGGCCATCGGCAACACCACTTTATGGGCCAGCGCGCGCTCGGGCAGCAGGTCCAGCACGGTTTTCAATGCGCCGGAGAACGATGCCTTGTAGACCGGGGTCGCGATCAGCAGCCCGTCAGCATTTTCAATCTGTTGCAGCAGGTCGATCACCTTCGGGCTGTCGAACCGTGCGTGCAGCAAGTCTTCGGCCGGGAAGTCCCGTACCTGATAACTCACCACTTCCACACCTTGCTCCTGCAACCAACGTTGCGAGCGTTCCAGCAGCACCCCGGAACGGGAGCGTTGGCTGGGACTGCCACCGAGTGAGACAACCAGCATTCAGACGATTCCTTGTACGGTGTTGGCGATTCGCGGTTTGCGGTCTCGCGTTGATGGAGAGACCTTAACAGGTGATTTATATATCTATAAATCATAATTATTCATTTAGTTATTCGTTAAAGTTCTATGTGAACTATTTTTCCCCAGGTAAAAAAAAAGGCCATCGAAATGGCCTGAAATCCCCTGCTTTTATGGATGACTTGAATCTTGCACTGGCCGGTCTGCCGCCTTCGCGGGCAAGCCCGCGATAGCGATTGCGGCCATACAGCATTATCTGTTCGGCTGCGGCGTCAGACGCAGGTACGGCTTCACCGCGCGATACCCCTGGGGAAAACGTTTCCTGATCTCATCTTCATCCTTGAGCGACGGCACGATCACCACTTCATCACCGTCCTGCCAGTTGGCCGGGGTTGCCACCTTGTAGTTATCCGTGAGTTGCAGCGAATCGATCACCCGCAGGATTTCATTGAAGTTACGACCGGTGCTCGCCGGATAGGTGATGGTCAACCGGACCTTTTTGTTCGGGTCGATCACAAACAACGAACGTACGGTCAAGGTGTCATTGGCGTTGGGGTGGATCAGGTCATAGAGGTCCGACACCTTGCGATCGGCATCGGCCAGGATCGGGAAGTTGACGATCGTGTTCTGGGTTTCGTTAATGTCTTCGATCCATCGGTGGTGCGAATCCACCGGGTCTACCGACAACGCGATGGCCTTGACCCCACGTTGGGCGAACTCGTCTTTCAACTTGGCCGTGAAGCCGAGTTCAGTAGTGCACACGGGTGTGAAGTCCGCCGGGTGGGAAAACAGCACGCCCCAGCTATCGCCCAGCCACTCGTGAAAACGGAGGGTGCCGACGCTGGAATCCTGTTCGAAATCGGGGGCGGTATCGCCCAGTCTGAGGCTCATGGTGCTGCTCCTGGTGAGTGCTGGATGAGCCCAACTGTGCCTGTATTTTTTATCCATTAAAAAGAATAAATATCGATTTGTTTAGACCATAAATGAATATTAAATATCTGTTCACTGGACTTGATCCTGCCGCGGGGCGACCCTCCGCGACAAGGTTCGAGAAGGCCTTGAGTCGCTGCAAAAAAGCGCGATTTCGACGAAGGCTCACGGCGTGAGCCTGCTATCGAAAACGTAAAAGCCCCGCCCGGCGTGATGCCGGGCGGGGCTTTTTTACATCGCTGACGCGAGCGCTATTACAACAGCGGGATCGAGTAGCTGAGGATCAGGCGGTTTTCGTCCTGGTCGCGAACGCCCGGGATGTTGGTGCGCCATGTCGCGTTTTTCCACATGAAACCAACGTTTTTCAACGGCCCCTCAGGTACGACGTAACCCACGGTCAGGTCGCGTTCCCACTCGGAACGGTTGGCGTTGTTTTGCACACCACCGGCGTTGACGGTATCGATGTCGTCGCCACGCAAGTAAACCAGGCCAGCGGTCAAGCCAGGCACGCCGACCTTCGCGAAATCGTAGGCATAGCGAGCCTGCCAGGTGCGCTCACCGGCACGGCCAAACTTCTGGATCTGCATGTCAGTGATGGTGTAGTTCGACGAACCGTCGCCCTGGTTCAACCAAGGGAAGTCGCTGCTACCGTTGCTGACCTGGTAACCGGCACCGAAGGTGTGACCGGCAACGGTGTACAGGAACAGACCGCTGTACAGGTTGTTGTCGACCTTGCCCTTGCCGCTAGGCATACCGGTGTAGTTGCCGTTGCTGTAGTAAGCCGGGGTATTGCTGTTGGCACCGTCATCGGAGCTGTTGAAGTAGCGCAAGTCAGACTTCAATACGCCCGGACCGATGGCCCAGTTATGCACCAGCCCCAGGAAGTGCTGCTTGTAGAAGTCTTCGAGGTTGCCGTAGTAATACTGGGCCGTCAGGTCTTTGGTGATTTTGTAGTCACCGCCGCCGTAGATGAATTTGTTGCTGTTGGCGACACGCGGGTTGGCGCCACCGATGCTCAGCTCTTCATTGCTGCTGGAGTTACGGCCCTTGACGTGCTCGATCTGGCCACCGATCAGGGTCAGGTTTTTGATCTCGCCGGAGGTGATCTGGCCACCCTGCCAGGTTTGCGGCAACAGGCGACCGTCGTTGGTCACGATAACGGGCAGTTTTGGCTGCAGGGTGCCCAGCTTCAACTCGGTCTGGGAGATCTTGGCCTTGGCCGTCAGGCCCAGGCTGGAAAAGTTATCGACCGCTTCGCCGTTGGATTCGCTTGGGAAAACGGTGCCACCGTAGGCCGCGCCGTTGGCTGCACCGTTAGTGCCGCCGCCCGAATCCAGACGCACGCCCAACAGGCCGATGGCGTCGACGCCGAGGCCTACGGTGCCTTGGGTATACCCGGAGATGAACCGCAGATCGAAGCCTTGGCCCCATTCTTCGTTTCTGCTTGGATTGGCAGCACCGCTACGGTTATCCGTGTTGATGTAGAAGTTGCGCAGCCCCAATGTTGCCTTGCTGTCTTCGATGAAACCGGCGGCGCCTGCCTGCTGCGCCAAAACCCCTACGGCCACAGCCAGGGCCAAGGTGGACTTGTTCATGTTTCGCTCCTTTCATTTCTAATTTTTTACGGTCCAGGTCCTGGGTCGAGTGCCCGGATCCTGGAGGCGCAATCAGCGCCGTGCTGCGGTTGCCCACCGCGATGCGGCCGGCATGATAATCGCAAAATAATTTATTTCATCATTTTTTTATTCCATTAAGGAATATAGATTTGCAGCCTTTATCCAGGGCCGGGGTACGGGGCATCCGCCAGTAAGCCAAATCAAATCGGGTTGTTACTGCTGTCTGAGGCGGGTGTTTACCGGGCCTGACGAGTGCCTGATGGATGCACTTTAAGGGGCGGAAACAAAAACTAAAAAGAATAAAAAATTAGCATAATTGACAATTTTGGAATAACAAAAAAAAATCCAAAAAAAAGCCTCGCCCCAGCAGGGCAAGGCTTTTTCGGAATATCTGTTACAGGAAGCTATAGGTGTAGTTGAAGATCAGACGGGTCTGGTCCTGGTCGGCAATACCGGTATCGCTGCCACGGTAGGTGCCATGACGCAGTGTCGTGCCGAAACCTTTCAGAGGACCCTGCTGGATAACATAGTCCACTCGCAAGTCGCGTTCCCACTCGGACTGATCGCCACCAACGCCGTTGGCGGCTTTGATGTTATCGCCGTGCAGGTAGGCAATCGAGGTTTTCAGGCCTGGAACACCCAGGGAAGCGAAGTCGAGGGTGTACTGGCCGAAGGTGGTGTTTTCACCAGCCCGGACGAAGCCGTTGATCATCGAATCGGTAAACGAATAGAAGCTCGCGCCGCCGGCCCCTTCGTTACGACCGTTGCCATCGACCACGTTGCCCTGGTTCAGGTAAACGAAGCCGCCGTCATCGCTGACACGCTGATGGCCGAGCAGGAACGCGTTGGCACCCAGGGTATAGGTGAACATGGCGCTCCAGGTCTTGTTATCGACCTCGCCCGGTGTCTTGGCGTAACCGCCGTTGTTATTGAACCGGTAGCCCACATCGCCGTTCTTGCCGTCGGAGCTGCTGTCGAAATAGCGCAGGTCAGACTTGAAGGACTGGTTGGCGCTGATCGGGAGGACGTGCACCAGGCCGAAGAAGTTCTGCTTGTAGTAGTCTTCCAGGTTCGCATGGTAGTACTGCAGGGTGAGGTCTTTGGTGACCTTCCAGTCCGCACCGGCATAACGGAATTGGTTGCTTTCCTCGGTACCGCCAGCCACTGCCAGGCCGGTGGTGTTGGACGAAGCACGGCCCGCAGCGTGCTCGAGCTGGCCGACGTTGAGGGTCACGTTGTCGATTTCCTTGGAGGTGATGGTGCCACCTTCAAAGGTCTGGGGCAGCAGACGGCTGTCGTTCGCTACCAGAATCGGCATGTTGGGTTGCAGGGCGCCACCATAGTGGGCCTCGGTCTTCGAGAAGCGCGCCTTGACGTTACCTGCCACGCGGCTGTACGTGTCCGATGCCGAACCGTCGGTGTCGCTTGGGAAGAACGAGTTGTTATCCGGATGATGACCACGGCCACCCTCGAGGTGGATACCGAGGAGCGCCTGGGCGTCAAAACCAAAACCGACAGTACCTTGGGTGAAGCCGGACAGATAATCGAACTTCAGGCCTTCAGCGGTTTCGCGCTGATCCGCGCCGCCATCGCGATTATCGTTGTTGTAGTACATGGTGCGGGAACTGACGGAAGCCTTGCTGTCTTCGATGAAACCCGCGGCGCCTGCCTGCTGCGCCAAAACCCCTACGGCCACGGCCAGAGCCAAGGTGGACTTGTTCATTGTGTCGCTCCTCTCGTTTCTAATTCTTGTAGTCCTGGTCCCGGGTCATCTGCCCGGGATCCTAAGATGCGCGATTAGCGCCAGACCGTGACCCACAAGTCAATCGTAACCATGTGTGTCTACGACCATAGTCTAATCCCCGGTTTTTTAGTCATTGAGCGGTCACGAGCTCGTCATAAACCCAAAAAGAACTATCAAAAAAAATTTTTACGCTTTTTGGAATAAAGCCCACCCGCGAAATAGAGCGGTCGCCCTAAACGCAAATTCCTAAAAGGTATTTGTAAGAAATTTTTTAGATCGATAGGCCCTGACGCGATTCGGTAACATTCCCCCCGAAAACGGCGATGCCAGCCAACCAAACGCGCACTATCCGGTCGATTTATTACAGTTTGTGTATCGCTCGCATTTTCTCTGACGGATCATGCGACGAACCCTGTAGGAGCCGGCTTGCTGGCGAAGGCGGCGTGTCAGGCGACATCAATGTTGAATGTGATGGCCTCTCCGCTGGCAAGCCAGCTCCTACAGGGGTCGTGTCGAAGAATGGACAGACCCCAATAGGTGTCAGAGGGTTTTTTCGAAGATCTTCGAGTTGCGCTGATAGTTGTACAGCGAAGCCCGGGCCGATGGCAGGCGTTCGACACTGCTTGGCACAAAACCACGCTCGCGAAACCAGTGGGCGGTCCGGGTCGTCAGGACGAACAAGGTATTGAGCCCCTGCGCCCGTGCGCGGGTCTCGATCCGTTCCAGCAGCTCATCCCCGCGCCCGCCATGGCGGTACTCCGGGTTCACCGCCAGACAGGCCAGCTCCCCGGCATCCGAATCGGCAATCTGATACAGCGCCGCACAGGCGATGATCATCCCTTCGCGCTCGACCACGCTGAACTGCTCGATCTCACGCTCCAGCACTTCGCGGGAACGGCGCACCAGAATCCCCTGCTCTTCCAGCGGGCTGATCAGATCCAGCAACCCACCAACGTCTTCAATGGCCGCTTCGCGCACAATTTCGAATTGCTCCTGGGCCACCAGCGTACCGCCACCATCACGGGTGAACAGTTCGGTCAGCAATGCGCCGTTTTCGACATAACTGACGATATGACTGCGGGCGACACCGCCGCGACAGGCTTCAGCGGCTGCGTCCAGAAGTTCGCCCTGATAGTCGCTGCCCAAACGCTGCAAATGCGCCGGCACCTGCTGCGGACGCAACTCGCGAACCAGACGCCCGTTTTCGTCGATAAGGCCGAGGTCGGCGCCGAACAACAGCAGTTTGTCCGCCTCGAGGTCGATGGCCGCGCGCGTGGCGACATCTTCGCAGGCGAGGTTGAAAATCTCGCCGGTCGGCGAGTAGCCCAACGGCGACAGCAGCACGATGGAGCGCTCATCCAGCAGGCGATTGATGCCCTTGCGATCGACCCGGCGCACCTCTCCGGTGTGGTGATAGTCGACGCCTTCCAGCACGCCGATCGGCCGCGCCGTCACCAGGTTGCCGCTGGCCACCCGCAGGCGCGAGCCCTGCATCGGCGATGAGGCCATGTCCATCGACAGGCGCGCTTCGATGGCGATGCGCAACTGGCCGACCGCATCGATCACACACTCAAGGGTCGCGGCATCGGTGATGCGCATGCCGTGGTGGTAATGCGGGGTCAGGCCGCGGGCGGCAAGGCGGGTTTCAATTTGTGGACGGGAACCGTGCACCAGCACCAGTCGCACGCCCAGGCTGTGCAACAGCACCAGGTCGTGGACGATATTGCCGAAGTTCGGGTGCTCGACGCCGTCGCCGGGGAGCATGACGACAAAGGTGCAATCGCGGTGGGCGTTGATGTAGGGCGAAGCGTGACGAAGCCAATTGACGTATTCGGGCATGAACCTGGGCCTGTTATAAATAGCAGCCAAAAAATGGGCGAAACAGAAAATGCACAGCGGGCTGATGGTTATCGTCGGAACAGGCTAGGCGACACGCGCGTTCTCCTCATGCATACGGGTTGGAACCCTGGCAATTTAACCGCCCCCTGTAGGAGCGAGCTTGCTCGCGAAGGATGTGAGAGCACCGCATGCATTCAGGCAGCCCCCGTCATCGTTAACGTCCATCGCGAGCAAGCTTGCTCCTACAAAGGGGTTTTGGCCGGTGTCAGGCAGTAATGTTCAATCAGTTGACGTAATAGATGCACCGTAGGCTGCAAACGTGACATTTCGAGGTATTCCCCCGGTTGGTGGGCGCAGGCGATATCGCCAGGGCCGAGCACCAGTGTTTCGCAGCCAAGGCGTTGAAGATAAGGCGCTTCGGTGCCGAATGCCACTGCTTCGGCGCGATGGCCGGTGAGCTTTTCCGCGACCTGGACCAATTCCGCATCCTCGGCCTGCTCGAAGGGCGGCACTTCGGGAAACAGCGGTGCGTAATCGATCTTCACCTGATGCCGCTCGGCAATGGGCCGAAGCTTCTGCAGAATCTCCGCGCGCAGGACCTTGGGGTCCATGCCCGGCAATGGCCGCAGATCGAACTCCAGCGAGCACTGGCCGCAAATGCGGTTGGGGTTGTCGCCGCCATGAATGCAGCCGAAATTCATGGTCGGGTGCGGCACACTGAACTGCGGGTTGCGATATTCACGCTGCCACAACAGACGCAGCCCGCGCAGTTCGCCGATGGCATCGTGCATGGCTTCGAGGGCGCTGTGGCCCAGGCGCGGGTCCGAGGAGTGACCGCTCTGGCCGAGGATATCGATGCGCTCCATCATGATGCCTTTGTGCATCCGGATCGGTTTCAGCCCGGTCGGCTCGCCGATCACTGCGGCACGGCCCAGCGGTCGCCCGGCTTCGGCCAGGGCTCGCGCCCCGGACATCGAGCTTTCTTCATCACAGGTGGCAAGAATCAGCAGCGGCTGTTTGAACGGTTGCGCGAGCAGCGGAATGACCGCTTCGATGACCAGGGCGAAAAAGCCCTTCATGTCGCAACTGCCCAGCCCGACCCAGCGGCCGTCGACTTCGGTCAGCTTCAGCGGATCGGTCTGCCACAGCGCGGCGTCGTACGGCACGGTGTCGCTGTGGCCGGCGAGGACGAGGCCACCGGGGCCGGAACCGAAAGTGGCCAGCAGATTGAATTTGCCGGGGCTGACCTGCTGGATATCACAGGCAAAACCCAGATCGCCCAGCCACGTCGCCAGCAAATCGATGACCGCTCGGTTGCTTTGATCGAGGCTGGCCTGGGTACAGCTGACGGACGGTGCAGCGATCAGCGCAGCGAACTGATCTTTCATGGACGGCAAAGGCATCGCTGACTCCAACTCCCGGATTGAAGTCCATCATAGAACCATCTGGCGACAGGAATAAACCGTCGCGGCCGTCACCCAGCGTCAACAGACCCTATCTTCAATCAGTCCTGTACACTGCACGACCTTGGCAGCCACACATTCCCCCGGCTGCGCTCCCGATCCTGGATTTTCCGGCCATGCAGAAAGAAACCGAAATCAAACTCCGCGTCAGCCGCGAAACCCTCGCCGCGTTGCGCGAGCACCCGCTCCTGAAAAAACGCAACAAAAGTGGCTGGGAACGCCGTGAACTGATGAACCAGTACTTCGACACGCCTGAGCGCGACCTGGCCCGCGCCAAGGTTGCCCTGCGCCTGCGCCGCGATGGCGAAGAAGTGATCCAGACCCTCAAGACCCGTGGCCAGAGCATTGCCGGCCTGTCCGAGCGTAATGAATACGACTGGAACCTGCCCAAAGCCAAGCTCGACGTGAAGAAACTCGACGGCGAATGCTGGCCTGAAGCGCTGGCCGAGCTGGACAAGAAAACCCTGAAGCCGATCTTCACCACCGACTTCGTTCGCGAACGCGCTGAAATCGCCTGGGGCCGCGGCAAGACCAAAGTGGTCATCGAAGCCGCGCTGGATTTGGGCCACGTCATCGTCGGCAAGCAGAAAGAAGAAATCTGCGAACTGGAGCTGGAGCTGCGCGAAGGCGATCCGTCCGCGTTGCTGGAACTGGCTGCCGAACTGGCCGCGACCCTGCCGCTGATGCCATGTGACATCAGCAAGGCCGAGCGCGGTTATCGCCTGTACGACGCCCACAGCTATTCGCTGAGCCTGCCGGCACCGCAGATCAGCGCCGAAACCCCGCTGGACGACGCGTTTGCCGCGCTCAGCTGGCACTTGCTCGGCAGCAGCCAGCGCTTGGCCGAGCAGTATCGCTTCAATGGTCACTGGCGCCTGTTGCAGGACTGGGTCGAGAACCTCGCGGAACTGCGCGCGCTGCTGAGCAGCCTGGGTCAGGCCGCTCCGCGTCAGTCGACGCACGATCTGCGGATCGCGCTGGACGCCTTGCTCGAAGACTGGCGTCCGCTGGTACAAGCCGGTCTGGACGACGAAGACGTGCGCAAGGCAGCCCCGGAGCAATTTCTCGAAGAACTGGAAGACCCGCGTTGGGGCCTGTTCTCCCTGAACACCTCGCGCTGGTTGCTGGCCCGCACCTGGACGACCGATCGCAACGTGCGTGGCAATCGCCAGGGCGCTGCGCAGCTGGGTAGCTGGTTGCCGCGCCTGTTGGGCGAAGAAGCCACCTCGTTGCAATTGCAGCGTTATCAGCAGCAGCCAGAAGATCTGGCCGAACAACTGCCGCGTATCGAGCGCATCCAGGCCTGGCTGCACCATGCCCGTCATGTGCTGGACATCCCGGAAATGGATCGCCTGTATGGCGAGCTGAAACAGCTTGCGCTGCTGGCTAACGAGCCGATCACCGATGAATCGCTGGATGCGCGTAAGCAGCAGGCGATTGCGGTGTATCAGAATCGTGCCTGGAAAATGCTGCTGCGCATGTAAGACCGCCTTCGCTGGCAAGCCAGCTCCTACAAGGGATCGCCGAAATCCTGTAGGAGCTGGCTTGCCAGCGAAGATGCCCGCCAATTCACCACAAAATCCTAGACCGGCAAACTCGTGGTGGACTTGATCTCCGACAGCGCCACAATCGAATTGACCTCCTGAATCCCCGGCACCATCGACAACTTCTCGAAGAAGAAGCGCTCATACGCTTCGATATCCGCCGTGACGATCCGCAGCATGAAATCCACCGACCCCATCAGCACATAACACTCCAGCACTTCGGGAAACCCACGAATCGCCTCGGTGAACCCGGTGAAGTTCGAACGCCCGTGGGCGTTGAGTTTGATTTCGGCAAAGATCTGCGTATTGAGACCGATCTTCTTGCGATCGAGCAAGGTGACCTGAGCGCGGATGATCCCCTCCTCCTTCATCCGCTGAATCCGCCGCCAGCACGGCGACTGCGAAAGGCCCACCTGTTCGGCGATCTGCGCGCTGGACAGTGAAGCGTCCTCTTGCAGCAACGCGAGAATCTTGCGGTCGTAGCTGTCCAACTGGCTGTGCATAGATAAACCCAGGATTGATATTTCTACGAATTGACTGATTCGATAAATCGCTTATAAGCCCAATCATAGATAAGAAATGCCGGGCAGCGAATGTAAAAATTTCTCCAGTGATTTTGGAGTCCGACCATGCCGCATCTGGAAGCTGTATCCACCCCGCCCAACCGTGCCGATGTCTGGAACATCAGCAACGCTCACTGCCGCGTGCACTATCAAATGCTGGCCGAAGCCGAGCCGGATCTGCTGTGCCGGGCGCTCAACCTGTTCGCCTTGCAATGCCTGACGCCGCAACAGGTCAACGTGCAGCGCCGGGACGACCTGCTGTCGATCGACATCGTCATGGACGGCCTGAGTTGGCACCGGGCCCAGGTGATCGCGGAAAAACTGCGTAACCTGATCAGCATCTGCTCGGTGGATCTGCAAGCGGCTGATTCTGCGTGGGGCCAAGCGGCGCAGGCGGCGGGCTGAAAAAACCTGACACGGCTTCGTCGGGTAGTGGCCCAACGGTCTGCGGGTCCGCGACTATCCTTTGCGAACTGTTGTTCACGAGGAGCCCGCATGTCCGTTCAACTTGTCATTCAGGACCGCTGGCTGGATCTCAATGAGTTACTGCGCGAGTTGGTTGCCCAAGGCTTTATCAGCCAGGATTCGGCCGAGCACGCGCTCAATGCCCGACGCCGTCACGCCACCCATGGCCAGATGCACCCGTTGGAATTCATCGCCAGCCAGCACCTGGAAGACCTCAGCCGTCCCGGCAAACACCTGGATCTGGAAAGCCTGACCCTGTGGCTGTCGCAGCAGGCCGGCCAGCCTTACTTGCGCATCGATCCGCTGAAAATCAACGTCGCGGCCATTACTCCGCTGATGTCCTATGCCTTCGCCCAGCGCCACAAGATTCTCGCCGTCTCCATCGACCGAGACGCGGTGACCGTGGCCAGCGCCCAGCCCTACGTCAACGGCTGGGAAGCGGACCTGACCCACGTGTTGAAACTGCCCATCAAGCGCGTGGTGGCCAATCCGGTGGACATCCAGCGCTTCAGCGTGGAGTTCTTCCGCCTGGCCAAATCGGTCAGCGGCGCGACCAATGCCGACCAGCAAACGAGCACCCTGGGCAACTTCGAACAGTTGCTCAACCTCGGCGCCAGCGACCAGGAGCCGGACGCCAACGATGCGCACATCGTCAACATCGTCGACTGGCTGTTCCAGTACGCGTTCCAGCAGCGGGCCAGCGATATCCACATCGAACCCCGGCGCGAGCAAGGCACCGTGCGGTTTCGCATCGACGGCGTGCTGCACAACGTCTATCAGTTCCCGCCGCAGGTGACCATGGCCATCGTCAGCCGCCTGAAGAGCCTGGGGCGAATGAATGTCGCGGAAAAACGCAAACCCCAGGACGGCCGGGTAAAAACCAAGACCCCGGACGGCGGCGAAGTCGAGCTGCGGCTATCGACGTTGCCGACCGCGTTTGGCGAAAAAATGGTCATGCGGATATTTGACCCGGAAGTGTTGCTCAAGGATTTCGATCAGCTCGGGTTTTCAGGCGAAGACCTGCGCCGCTGGCAGGACATGACGAGCCAGCCCAACGGCATCATTCTGGTGACCGGGCCGACCGGTTCGGGCAAAACCACCACGCTCTACACCACGCTCAAGAAACTGGCGACGCCGGAGGTCAACCTCTGCACCATCGAAGACCCGATCGAGATGGTCGAGCCGGCGTTCAACCAGATGCAGGTCCAGCACAACATCGACCTGACGTTCGCCGCCGGGGTGCGTGCGCTGATGCGCCAGGACCCGGACATCATCATGATCGGCGAGATCCGCGATCTGGAAACCGCGGAAATGGCGATCCAGGCAGCCCTGACCGGTCACCTGGTGCTCTCGACCTTGCACACCAACGACGCACCCAGCGCCATCAGCCGTCTGCTGGAACTCGGCGTGCCCCATTACCTGATCAAGGCCACCGTGCTCGGCGTCATGGCCCAGCGGCTGGTCCGCACCTTGTGCCCGCACTGCAAGGCGCCGCTGACATTAGGTGAAGAAGACTGGCAAACCCTGACCAGACCCTGGCAAGCGCCATTACCCGGCAACGCCCAACGCGCCATCGGCTGCCTGGAGTGCCGCGACACCGGTTATCGCGGGCGAGCCGGGGTCTACGAAATCATGCAGCTGACGGACGGGGTCAAGGCGCTGATCAACCCCGACACCGATCTGATGGCGGTACGGCGCCAGGCATTCAAGGAAGGCATGCGCAGTTTGCGGCTGTCGGGGGCACAGAAAGTCGCGGCAGGTTTGACCACGATCGAAGAAGTGCTGCGGGTAACGCCGCAGAGTGAGCAGAAATAAACCCTATTGTGTCTCCTTTTGATGCGAGGGCCGACTTGCAGTACTTATCCCCGACCCACGCCGCTACACTCCTGCGATCGCCATTTCATTGATCAACAGGGAATTGTTATGCAGATCGGTAGCGTGCTTTTACTTTTTGTCGGCCTGGTGGTCGCCATTCTGTTCATGGGTTTCAAGGTTGTGCCGCAGGGTTATCAGTGGACGGTCGAACGTTTCGGCCGTTACACCAACACCCTCAAGCCGGGCTTGAACATCATCATTCCGGTCATGGACCGCATCGGTCGCAAGATCAACGTGATGGAAAGCGTGCTGGATATCCCGCCGCAGGAAGTCATCACCGCCGACAACGCCACGGTGCAGATCGACGCGGTGTGCTTCTTCCAGGTGGTCAACACCGCCCAGGCCGCCTACGAGGTGAACAACCTCGAACACGCGATCCGCAACCTGCTGCAAACCAACATCCGTACCGTACTGGGTTCCATGGAACTGGACGCGATGCTCAGCCAGCGTGACGGGATCAACGAAAAGCTGCTGCGCACCGTCGACGAAGCCACGGCGCCGTGGGGCATCAAGATCACCCGGATCGAGATCAAGGACATCAGCCCGCCGGCCGACCTGATGGCGGCCATGTCGGGGCAGATGAAAGCCGAGCGGATCAAGCGCGCACAAATTCTTGAAGCCGAAGGCCTGCGTGCCGCCGCCATCCTGACCGCCGAAGGCAAGAAGCAGGCGCAGATCCTGGAGGCCGAGGGGGGGCGTCAGGCCGCATTCCTCGAAGCCGAAGCCCGTGAGCGTCAGGCCGAGGCCGAAGCCCAGGCGACCAAAGTGGTGTCCGAAGCCATCGCTGGCGGTAACGTGCAGGCGGTCAACTACTTCGTCGCGCAGAAGTACATCGATGCGCTGGGCAAACTGGCGTCGGCCAACAACAGCAAAGTGATCCTGATGCCGCTTGAGGCCAGTTCGATGATCGGCGCGGTCGGCGGCATCGGTGAAATCGTCAAGGCCACGTTCGATAACAAGAAAGCCTGAGGCGCGCCATGTGGGCATTTCTGCAGCATTTATCGTTCTGGGACTGGCTGGCATTGGGCACCGTGCTGCTGATACTCGAAGTGTTCGGTGCCGGCGGCTATTTGCTGTGGATCGGCATGGCCGCAGCCGCCGTGGGTGTGTTGACCTTTGTCGCGCCGCATCTGTCCTGGGAGTTTCAGTTTCTGCTGTTCGGCCTGCTCTCGATCGCCACCGCGCTGTACTGGTGGCGACGTCAGCGTAGCGCCGTGCGCGAGAGTGATGAGCCGAACCTGAATCTGCGCGGCCAGGAACTGATCGGCAGAACCTTTGTGGTGCATGAAGCGATTATCGATGGTCGCGGCAAGATCAAGGTCGCCGACGGCGTGTGGATGGCCCGGGGTCCTGATGCAGCAACGGGTAGCCGGGTTCGCGTGGTCGGGCAGCAAGGGGCGATTTTGCTGGTGGAACCGGCTGAATGAGCGATGAGGGAACTCGACTGGGGGATTGGCAATCAAACGCCGTAGTTTATCCAGTGGAGTCACCCCCTATGCGTCTCAAACTTGCTGTCGCTACCCTCGCCTTGCTGTCCCTTCCTGTAGGTTCGGCGATGGCCGATAGCTTTTGGCGTAACGTCATCTCTTCCGGTGCAACCACCGGCTCGACTTACCTGACTTTCAAGGATCACAAGTTGATCGTTGCCGCCCAGGACGATGCCGGCAGCTTCGTTGCCAGTGACGGCGGCATCCGCGGCCCGTATCTGGAAGCGGCGATGCAGAAAGTCCGCGCCGACAACCCGGGCCTGCAGGCCACGGACATGGAATTGGCCAATGCGATTCTGGCGAAGAATGCGGTCGCGTCGGAATAAGCTGTACTGCTGAACAAAAAATGCCCCCTGTAGGAGCTGGCTTGCCAGCGAAGGTGGGTCAGCCACATTGATGTCGACTGACACTCCCTCGC
>NZ_MULM01000125.1:0-39942 GCF_002029345.1 Pseudomonas sp. VI4.1 | reverse complement strand
ATCAGTTCACCATTACTTCGCAGGTCCAGAGCCGCGACGGCTGGCTACTGCATCCACTCAATGAGGCGCTGCGCAATGGCCAAGACGGCAAGTTGCGCAGCATTCCGATCCGTTTGCTGTTCAACGAACCTGAGCTGAATTTCCGCGCTGATTACACCTTATTCGATCGACAAACCGGGCGACCGGTGTGTGTCGGTAACGGCGAGGCCTGCAAACGCATCGGCAAGGATGGCGTTCAATCGCTGCCCTGCCCTTCGCCCGATGCCTGCCCACTGGCCAAGGGCAACGCCTGCAAGCCCTACGGACGGATGAACGTGGTGATCGGCGACGAGGATGCCCTGGGCAGCTTCGTGTTTCGCACCACGGGCTTCAACAGCATCCGCACGCTGATAGCCCGGCTGCAGTACTTCCGGGCCATTTCAGGTGATCGTCTGGCCTGCCTGCCACTGGAGCTGCGTTTACGTGGCAAATCCACCCGGCAGAGCCATGGCACGCCGATCTTCTACGTCGATCTGACACTGCGCAGCGGTATGGCCGTGGAGCAAGCGTTGCTCACTGCGCGTGAATTGGATGAGGCGCGTCAGGCGGCGGGCTTTGATCAAGCCGCGTTGGATGCCACCGCACGAATCGGTCTGGGCAACGGCATCTTCGAGGACGACGGCGAGGACAGCAGCGCCATTGCTGAAGAGTTCTTTCCGGACGGTCAGCCCGCCGCGTCGAAACCCGACAGCACCGTTCACACCCAGTCACTCGCCGAGAAGCTCGAAGCCCAATCCCAACAGCTCGAACCGTCAGCCTAACCAAGGGCAGGCCGAATCGGCTCGCCATCCGGAGACACACCATGAAATTTCACAAGCTCAAGGCCGGTGAAGTCGCCGGCAGTTACCTGGTGGATTCACCCGTCAGCGAAACCGACATCCTGCGTATGGCCCAGCAGTTGGCCACTCACCGACTCAGTAAGGGCCGCGCACTGACTGATCCACACAAAGTCAGGGAGCACCTGCAGGTGTTGCTGCAGGATCTGCCACACGAAGTCTTCGCGGTGTTGTTGCTCGACAGCAAACACCGCGTGATCAGTTTCGAGGAGCTGTTTCGCGGCACCCTTGATGCGGCCAGCGTGTATCCGCGCGAAGTGGTCAAGACCGTGCTCGCTCAAAACGCCGCTGCGGTGATCCTAGTGCACAACCACCCTTCCGGTGATCCCTCTCCCAGTCAGACAGATCTGCGTCTAACGCAGACACTGAAGAACGCCTTGGCCATGGTCGGCACCACAACACTGGATCATTTCATCGTCGGCCACGAGGGAATCACTTCTCTCGCTGAACTAGGCCATCTGTAGCGACGCACCGCTGCGCCGTTCTCACCCTATCCCTTTCCGATAACGGGACGGCTTGCCGTCTCAGGAGCGACCTATGTCCACACGTTGCTTGATCTGCGATTCGCCCGCCGTCGTTTCGGCTGATGCAGTCAAAGCAGTTGTCTTGCTCATCAGCACACTGCACGGTTTTCTGCGAGCCGCGCGCCAACTTCAACCTGCAGATGCCTCTTCAGGCGATACGACCAGTATGGAAAACGTATTCACCCTGCTCGCCAATGGCGTGAAAGCGTCAGAACAGAAATGGACTGAAAACCAGACCTTTCTGAAAGACGTGCAACACTTTCAGTTCAGGCAGTACGGCTGCTTGTGTCTACGCTGCGGCGCACTGTTCGATGAAAATGCCGAAGCCTGAAACCAGCGCGCTCAACCCTTGCCGAGCCGCTGGCTCAAACGCTCGACCAGTTCAAGGACGAGCTGGCGATCATCAGCACTCAGTTGATTGAGCATCTGGCTGATACGCACTGCCTGGTCCTCGGAACGCGTGCTTGTCTGCGTCAACAGATCCGCTGCTTCACAAGCAAAAATCTCCGCGAATTGCATCAGTCGCTCGATGTTGGGCATCACCACACCACGTTCGATGCGTGATACCGCCTCGCTACCAATCCCCAACTGCTCAGCGACTTGCTCCTGGCTCAGCCCAGCACGTATTCGCTGCTTGGCAATCGCCTTACCTACCAGTTGAGTCAGGTTCGTTTGTTCAGATGTAGGCATGAAACCTCCAGGTCAACCTGAATGGTCGAGTGCCATCCTCTTGACATGAAGGTCTTCAAAGGTTGTTATCCACCCTTAAAGGTAGAAATCCATCCAATAAAGTGGTTCCTACTTCAGCAGCCACACGCATGCAGAGTATCGAAGCTATGACACAGCTGACGTTCGACGACCTGGCCACCGCCAAACTTCCTCAACTCATCAGCAGCAAGGGGTCCTTCGAGGTCGTAGGCCTCGGCGGCAAGTTGCTCGAAGCCGTTCGCCTGGTAGAAAACAAGATTGAGGTCACGGGGATGACCTGTCGTGTCTACACGGTAGGCCGCGTTGGCTTAGCAGCTAGCAGCTTCGCAGGCGGTGTCACAGGCGCTCTTGGCCTGCTGTCAGCCACCGGGATCGCGATGCACAACCTCATGACATTCAATCCAGATTACGAAATCGAAAAGTACCCGACCTTCAACAGAATCGTCGTTCGCTACAAGAAAAAGAAGAAGTAACCGCCAATACGGAAAATCACCTCATGCCCACACCTGGGCAACGACCACCACACGAAAGGACTTCGATCATGATCATGACCGGAAAGACCGCCCTGTATCTCGGCGCTGCTGCTGCGCTCTCAACTACCGCTGCTGTTGGCTACTTTGCTATGGGCCAAGACGGCCAAGGCCTTTATGTAGAAGGAGAAAATGTCTATGTCTGCCCGACGGTGCTCGACAAGAATCGTTTCTTCGATTGCCGCATAGCTGGTGAACGCACTCCGCGGTTCAAGCAGCTACCGTTTATTGATACTGAAACCGGTGAACGCTTCCTGAAAACAGTCCATGCCTACTTCCCTGTGAACTTTGGCCAGTATGGCTGCGCTGTCCTCAACAACTGGGATGGCTTCAAGCAAGGGACGCTGGTCGGGCAAGGCGTCTACGGAAGGTACCTAATGGACTCAGGTTGGTACCTGGATTTCGACAGTAGCGGAAAAACCACGGCTTACCGCAGCGATGTAGGCCCTCAGCAAGGCCATGCTCTCTATACAAAGAGCAGCTCCAACCATGTGTCAGGCTATGGCACCGAGGCTTGCTCTGATGCCATGGTCACGGAAATCCAAGAGGAAAACCCAAATTTCCCGATCAGCTTCGACATGATGAATGAGATGCGGGCCGAGTGCGGCCTGCATGTCGAGGACTAAACTAAATATAACGCTTCATCTAAAAAGTGCCTCCTGCCACAGAGGGGCACTTTGCGTTTGAGCGGCGAAAGAGAGCAGTAGCTCTTTCTGCCTATCAACCCGCTCTGGGATTCAAATCAAACTCTTTAACGAACACTCTCATACTAGCGCCTGACCTTGCTTGCCGGCTCGCCACCAATGCCGAAGTGATTCTTCGGCATTTCGGTAATGAGCACACGCACCCGCTCGAGGGGTGCATCCAGCGAGTTCGCCATGGCTTCGCTGACTTGGCGGATCAAGGTTTCCTTCTGCTCGTCGGTACGACCTTCGATGATGTAAAGCTGAGCAATCGGCATTGCAGTACTCCTAGTCGACAATGGCCGGCGCGCACGCCGGCCACACAGGGTTAGATGAAGCGCGCACTCACCGAGCAAAGGCCCTGATAGCGCACCGTGATGTTGTCGCCCGGTGCCACCGGTACCGCAGCGGTGATGCCGCCAGTCATGATGAAGCTGCCCGCGGGGATATGCTCACCACGCTCGGCCAGCAGATTGGCCAACATCGCCACGCTGGAAGCCGGATGGCCAAGCACTGCCGCACCGGCGCCGAGTTCTACCACTTCGCCGTTCTTTTCCATCACCACGCCGAGTGTGCGCAGATCCAGATCCGCCACGTTGGCCATCTGCCCACCGGTGATGAAACGGGTCGACGATGCGTTGTCGGCCACCACGCTGATCAGGTCGAACTTGAAGTTCTCATAACGTGAGTCGATCACTTCGACTGTCGGAATCACGAAGTCGGTAGCCGCCAGCACCTGGCCGATATGGCAGCCAGGGCCGTGCAATGGAGCCTTGGTGACGAAGCTGATTTCTGCCTCGATCTTCGGATGGATCAGCTTCGAGGTATCCACCACACCGCCATCCGGCACGCTGAAGTAGTCGACAAGGAAGCCGTAGATCGGTGTTTCCACGCCCATCTGCGCCATTTTGGCCCAGGACGTCAGGCCCATCTTCAGACCGACCACCTTGTTACCACGGGCTTCCTTGCGCCGACGGATTTCCCACTGCACGTCGTAGGCGTCGGCAAAGGTCATATCCGGGTAATCGTTGGTCACCTTGGGGATGTCATGCACATCGAGTTCGGCATTTTCGATGTGTTCGGCCAGGGCCAGCACCTGGTCACGGGTCAGAGTGCGGTTCATGCGCGGTTCTCCTTGTGGGCCGCCAACAGGTCGAGGGCGACGTCCACGATCATGTCTTCCTGGCCGCCGACCATGCGCCGGTGTCCCAGTTCGACGAGAATGTCGAGGGTTTTCAGGTTGTATTTGGCGGCCGCGATCTCGGCGTGACGCAGGAAGCTGGAATAGACACCGGCATATCCGAGGCCGAGGGTCTCGCGGTCGACCCGCACCGGGCGATCCTGCAACGGGCGGACGATGTCGTCGGCGGCATCCATCAGGGTGTAGAGGTCGGTGCCATGGTTCCAGCCCAACCGTTCTGCAACGGCGATGAACACTTCCAGTGGTGCGTTGCCGGCACCGGCGCCCATGCCGGCCAGGCTGGCGTCGACACGGTCGCAGCCTTCTTCCACGGCAACAATAGAGTTGGCTACGCCAAGGCTGAGGTTGTGGTGCGCGTGCATACCGACCTGCGTTTCGGGCTTGAGCACGGCCTTGAACGCGCGCATGCGATCACGAATGTCGTTCATGCTCATCGCCCCACCGGAGTCGGCCATGTAGATGCAGGTGGCGCCGTAGCTCTCCATCAACTTGCCTTGCTCGGCCAGTTTCTCGGCCGGGATCATGTGGCTCATCATCAGGAAGCCGACGGTATCCATGCCAAGGTTGCGGGCGTACTCGATGTGCTGCTTCGAGACGTCGGCTTCGGTGCAATGGGTGGCGACACGCACCACTCGGGCGCCAGCCTGATAGGCGTTCTTCAGGTCATGCACGCTGCCGATCCCCGGCAGCAGCAAGGTGGCAATTTGGGCGTGGCTGATCTCACCGGCCACCGCCTCGATGTACTCCAGGTCAGTGTGCCGTCCGAAGCCATAGTTGAAAGACGAGCCCTGCAAACCATCGCCGTGAGCGACTTCGATGCTGTCGACTTTCGCCTTGTCCAGCGCACGGGCGATGGCACGTACGTCGTCCAGGGTGTACTGGTGGCGAATGGCATGGCTGCCGTCACGCAGGGTTACGTCGGAGATATAGAGTTTCTTGCTCGGATTGAACGTCATGGTGCAGCTCCTCAGGCGTTCAACATCGACTGCGCCATACGCTCGGCGGTAGCCAGCGCGGCGGAGGTCATGATGTCGAGGTTGCCGGCGTAGGCCGGCAGGTAATGGGCGGCGCCTTCGACTTCGAGGAACACCGAGGTCTTCAACCCGCTGAACCGGCCGAGACCGGGGATGTTCAGCGGCGCGGACTCGGGGATCACGTCGAACTGCACCTGCTGCTTCAGGCGATAGCCGGGCACGTAGGCCTGCACCGCCTGAACCATTTCCGCCACCGAGGCCGCGACGGCGGCCTGATCGGCGGCGGCGGACAGCACATACACGGTGTCGCGCATGATCAGCGGCGGCTCAGCCGGGTTCATGATGATGATCGCCTTGCCCTTGGCCGCACCACCGATCACTTCGATGGCTTTGCTGGTGGTCTCGGTGAACTCGTCGATGTTGGCGCGGGTGCCGGGTCCGGCCGACTTGCTGCTGATCGAGGCGACGATCTCGGCGTAATGGACCTTGGCCACACGGGAGACCGCGGCGACCATCGGGATGGTCGCCTGGCCGCCGCAGGTAACCATGTTGACGTTGAGCTTGCCGAGGTGCTCCTCCAGATTGACCACCGGCACGCAGTACGGGCCGATGGCCGCCGGGGTCAGGTCGATCAGGCGGATGCCAGGTTTGGCCTGGCGCAGCAGCGCCTCGTTCTGCACGTGGGCACTGGCCGAGGTGGCGTCGAAGACGAAATCGATGTCGGCGAATTCGGGCAGCTTGATCAGCCCTTCGACGCCGGCATAGGTGGTCGTCACGCCCATGCGCTGGGCGCGGGCCAGGCCGTCGGAGGCGGCGTCGATGCCGACCATGGCGCCCATTTCCAGGTACTTGGCGTTGCGCAGCACCTTGATCATCAGGTCGGTGCCGATATTGCCCGAACCGATGATCGCGACTTTGAGTTTCTGGTTCATCTGCAAGCCTCCAATTTAGGTGAAGCGCACGGAGGCGCTGCCGATACCGCCGATGTCGACGCGCATCACGTCGCCGGCCTTGACCGGCTCCAACGGCACCAGCGAGCCGGACAGGATCACCTCGCCGGCTTTCAGCGCGATGCCGAAACGGCCCAGGGTGTTGGCCAGCCAGGCCACGCAGTTGACCGGCGAACCGAGCGCCGCGGCGCCGGCCCCGGTGCTGATGATGTGGCCGTTCTTTTCCACCACCATGCCGCAGGTGACCAGGTCGACCTGGCGCGGCGATACCGCCTGGTCGCCGAGCACGAACAAGCCACAGGAGGCGTTGTCCGCCACGGTGTCCTGGATCTTGATTTTCCAGTCGCGGATGCGCGAATCGACGATCTCGAAACAGGGCATCACGCACTCGGTGGCGGCCAGTACGTCGGCGTTGGTCACGCCGGGGCCGATCAGGTCCTTCTTGAGGATGAAGGCAACCTCGCCCTCGGCCTTGGGCTGCATCAGCAACTGGCTGATCGGCATCGCCTCGCCGCTGTTGAACACCATGCGGTCGGTCAGGTAACCGAAGTCCGGCTGGTGTACGTTGAGCATGTTCTGCACTGCCTTGCTGGTGACACCGATCTTCTTGCCGATCACCTTCTCGCCGGCGGCCAGTCGGCGTTCGAGCATGCGCAGGGAGATGTGGTAGGCATCGTCGACGGAAATATCCAGGCCACGCTCGGTCAGCGGGCTGACCGCCTCGCGATTGACCATTGCCTGGTACAGCTCGTCGCCGAGCTCGTTGATCAAAATCTTGTCCATTTTCGTCTCTCTCAGGAAATGGCAGCGGCGTCCGCCTCGGCGAGGAAATCCCCGACCAGGCTAGCGAAACGTGCGGCGTGTTCGATTTGCGTCCAGTGGCCGCATTGGCCGAACACGTGCAGTTGCGCACGGGCGATCCAGTCGGCCAGGGTCAGCGAGGTTTGCAGCGGGATGATCTGGTCCTC
Source organism: Pseudomonas sp. VI4.1 (assembly GCF_002029345.1). Lineage (NCBI taxonomy): Bacteria > Pseudomonadati > Pseudomonadota > Gammaproteobacteria > Pseudomonadales > Pseudomonadaceae > Pseudomonas > Pseudomonas sp. VI4.1. The sequence goes on along the minus strand of NZ_MULM01000125.1, from coordinate 32,529 downwards.
GCGGCCATGGATCACCAGGGTTTCGTGAGGCAAGGCGCGGATCGCCGCCTCGGCGCTGGCCAGGCCGTCGACCCAGCGCTGGCGCGGCGCCGGGAACATCGCCGCGAAGGATTCGTGGAAGCCTGGACGGATGCTGGCCTGGTAGCGCAACTCGGCCAGTTCGTCGTTCACCAGATTGCGGTCGAAGGCGAAGATGTCCAGCAGACGGCGCATCTCGGCGAACGAGGGGTTGTAGCCCCAGACCGCGTCGAGGCCCTCGGTGATCGGGAAGCTGACCCCGGCGCTGCCCATCAGCACCAACCGGCGCACGCGCTCGGGATGGCGGATGGCCAACGCCAGGGCTATGCCGCCACCGAAGGAGTTGCCAACCAGGTCGGCCTGTTCAATCTCCAGCGCATCGAGCACGCCGACCGCGTGATCGACCCAGACATCACGGTTGTACTGCGCATCGGCCGGGCGCTCGCTGTAGCCGAAGCCGAGCATGTCCGGAGCTATCACCCGGCGGCTCTTGGCCAGCTCTGGCATCACCAGGCGCCAGTTGGCCCAGGCGGTCACGCCGGGGCCGGAGCCGTGGATCATCATCAGCGGGAAGCCTGCGCCGCTGTCATGCAGGTTGGTGCGAATGCCGGCGGCGATAATCTCGCGGCCGATTTCCGGGCTGTTCTGGGGTGCATTCATGGCTGCCTCACAACTTCACGCAGATGTTTTTCAGTTCGGTGTAGAACTCCAGCGAGTGCACACCCCCTTCCCGGCCTATACCCGACTGCTTGCTGCCGCCGAAGGCGGTACGCAGATCGCGCAGGAACCAGCTGTTAACCCAGACGATGCCGGCCTCCAGTTGCCCGGCGACGCGGTGCGCGCGCGAGGTGTTCTCGGTCCAGATGGTCGCCGCCAGGCCATAGGGCAGGCTATTGGCCAACTCGACGGCTTCTTCCTCGCGGTCGAACGGGCGGATATGGCAGCAGGGGCCGAAGATTTCCTCGGTGACCACCGCGGCACCGTCGGCCAAGCCGGTCCAGATGGTCGGTTGCACCCAGGCGCCGCCAGCCAGTTCGGCCGGCATCTCGGGCACGCCGCCGCCGGTGACCACTGTGGCGCCCTCATCAACCGCCTTCTGGTAATAGGAGAGGACCTTCTCGCGGTGCTGCAGGCTGATCAACGGGCCGAAGTTGGCCTGCGGGTCATCCGGCGTACCTATCACCAGGCTCTCGGCGCCGGCCTTGAGGCGGGCGACAAACTCATCGAAGATCGGCCGCTCGACATACAGGCGCTCGGTGCCCAGGCAGACCTGGCCGCCGTTGGCGAACACCGACCGCATGCTGCCTTCGATGGCCTTGTCCAGGTCGCAGTCGGCGAAGACGATGCCGGCGTTCTTGCCGCCCAGTTCGAAGGACACCGGCCGCACACCCTTGGCCGCCGCGCGCATGATCGCCTCGCCGGTGCGGGTTTCGCCGGTGAAGGTGATGGCGTTGACGTCCGGGTGCTCGGTGAGGAAGGCGCCGGCCGAATCCGGGCCGAAGCCATGCACCACGTTGTACACCCCAGCCGGCACGCCGGCCGCCTGCATCACCTCGCCGAGCAGCGCGGTAGTCAGTGGGGTTTCCTCCGAGGGCTTGACCACCACCGTGTTGCCGCAGGCCAGGGCCGGGCCGACCTTCCAGGTCATCAGCAGTAGCGGCAGGTTCCACGGGCTGATCACCCCGATCACCCCCTTGGGGCGGCGCACCGCGTAGTTGATCGCGCCACTACCATCCGGCGTGGCCATCTCGAAGGCTTCGGTGGCGACGTTCTTCAGTAGGTCGGCGAAGACCTTGAAGTTGGCCGCACCGCGCGGGATGTCGATATGGCTGGCGAGCGACTTGGGCTTGCCGGTATCCAGGCATTCCGCTTCGAGGAACTCGTCGAAACGTGCGGTGATGCCGTCGGCCACGCGGTGCAGGATCTCCGCCCGCTCGCTCACGCTCATCTTGCCCCAGGGGCCTTTCAGCGCGGCGCGTGCGGCCTGCACCGCTGCGTCGACTTCGGCGCGACCAGCTTCGTGAACACGGGCAATCACCTGGCCATTAGCGGGGTTGACGTCCTCGAAGGTGCGGCCGCTGGCCGAGCCGACGAAGGCGCCGTTAATGAAGTGCTTGATCTCTTTCATCTATGCAATCTCTGCAAAAGGTCAGACAGGCTGGTTTCAGGTCAGCACGGTCAGGAAGCGTTCGTTGAGCACACGGTCGTGGTAGAAGATCGCCTTGCCCAGATCCTTGGCCAGCCAGGTCACGGGTTTGTGGTCCTGGTAGTTGTAATCGCCGCCACAGAACACCTCGTTGCGGTTGCCCGAAGGGTCGAAGAAGTAGATGGTCTTGCCGTGAGTCAGGCCGTGGCGGGTCGGGCCTATGTCGATAGAGGTATCGGTCATGGAGATCAGGTCGGCTGCGCGCAGCACGTCCTCCCAGGTTTCCAGGAAGAACGACACATGGTGGAACTTGCCCTTCTCCGGGCAATGGATGAAGGCCACGTCGTGCGCCTTGGTCGACAGGCTGAGGAACTGCGCGATGCGCGTGCCGTTGTCGTCGATCACCTGCTCGGCCAGGTAGAAACCGAGCACCTCAGTGAACAGTTCGTAGGTCGCCTGCAGCTCGTCGCCATACATCAGGCAGTGGTCGAAACGCACGGCGCGCATGCCCTTTAAATCGCGCGGCCAGGCCTCGGGGTTGATCTCCTCGACCCCCCATTTACCGGTGTATTGCTTGTCCGCATAGAGCTCGAAGAAGTGCCCGGACGGTGCCCGGAAGCGCACCCGTCGGCCACACCCCTTGAGTTCGCCGGCGGCGATACTCTCGACCAGACAGCCATAGTTGAGCAGGTCCTCGGTGAGGCGGTTCAGGCAGTCCTCGTCGAGCACCTTGAAGGCCATGAAATCCATGCCCGGCTGGTCGGCCTCACGCAGCACCACGGAAAATTTGTCCACCTCGCTCCAGGCCTTCAGATAGACGCGGCCCTGCTCGTCGCGGTCCATCTCGATCAGGCCGAGCAGGTCGCGGTAATGCGTTAGCGCAGCCTCCAGGTTCAACACGCGAAGCTGGACGTGGCCCGGGCGCATAACTCCTTTTTTCATCACGACACCTCTTAATGTTTCTTGTTGTCAGGGATTGCTTCGCACTTGGCGAAGGGATTCGATGTACAGATCAGCGCGTGGATACAGTTGACAGGCCAAGGCCAGGCCCTGCTGCGCGGCCTCCGGTGGAACCTGACTGCAGCTCATCCTGCCGCACTGGTAGTCGCCGCTGAGCACGCGCACCTTGCACAACCCACAGCCACCACCACGGCAACCGACCGGCACGCAACGCTTGCCCTGCTCCTCCATGGCCCGCAGGACCGACTGATCCGGGCGGCAGGTAAAGGACTGGCCGCTGTTGGTTTCGTGCACCTGAAACGGGGGGCTGCTCATGACGCACCTCAGATGCGCTTGAACAAGGCCGAACGGGTGCTGTCCTCAGCCCCATCGGCGGCGGTGAAGAAGCGCTCCATAAAGATGTCCCGCTCGAACAGCCGACCCTGCATCAGGGTGGTGATGGCCGCGTCGATCATCGGCGGCGGACCGCAGAGATAGGCCTTGTGGCCACTGAAACGACCGTCGAAGTGGGCCTTGGCGGCGTCGTGGACAAAGCCTTTGAAGCCCTGCCACTCCGGGTCGTCGTGGGCCTGGTTGAGTGCCGGCACGTAGCTGAAGTTGGAGTGGCGCGCGGCCAGTTCCTCAAACAGCTCGCGGTTGTAAAGCTCGGCGCGGTTGCGCGCGCCCTGGAACAGGGTGATCTGCCGCGTGTCGCCCTGCGCCAGCAGGTCGAAGATCATCGACTGCGGGCTGGACAGACCGGAGCCGCCGGCGATGAAAATCAGGTCGCCGGCCTGGGAGCCACGGACGAAGAACTGCCCGTAGGGCCCGGACAGCTCAACCGCATCGCCGACCTTGAGCTGCCGGTGGATGAAGCTGGTGGCCGCGCCGCCCTCGACCAGGCGGATATGCAACTCCACCTCGTCGGCCTGGCTCGGCGGGTTGGCCAGGGAGAAGGCGCGTGATCCTTCAACGCCCGGCAGGGTCAGGTTGATGTATTGCCCGGCCTGGAAGGTCATCGGCCGATCGAGCTTGATGTGCACACCCTTGATGGTCGGCGACAGGTCGACCAGGGCGCTGACCACCCCGCGGTAGTCCTCGACTTGATGGCCGGCGAAATCCGGATCGACGTCGATATCCGCCTCTATCACCATATCGCTCATGGGCATGGCGCAGCAGGCCAGGACCTTGCCCTCGTCACGCTCCATGTCCATCAGGGCAAAGGGTGAGGCGGCGCCGTGGTCGGCCTCGCCTTCGACTACCTGCACCTTGCAGGTCGCGCAGGTACCATGGCCGCAGGCGAATGGCAGCCAGACGCCCTGGCGCAAGGCCGCTTGCAGGATGGTCTGGCCCTCCTCGACCTCGATGATTTCACCGGTAGGCTCGATGGTGACGTTGTAAGTCATGACACACCTCTCAGCTGCAGGAACCCTGGATGCCGTTCAGGCCCGGGGTGTTCAGACGCAGCATGCTTTTGTGGTCGATGCCGTTGGCTTCCAGGCTGGCGGCGTAGTCCGGGGTGAACGGCTGGTCGTTCAGCTGCCAGAGCGCCTGGCTGAAATCGATCTTCGCGCTGTCCGGATGGGCGTGGATCGCGGGCTTGAGCACCTGCTCGAGGAACTCGGCAAAGGGCATGCCGGGGGCTACCAAGAACGCGAGCGCGGAGCAGTACATCAGGTGCTCTTCCCAGTAGAGGTAGAGCAGTTGCATGCCGTTGAAGTTGGCCTGCACATCCCGTGGCGTGGCGGTGTATTCGCCGATTGAGTTGACAGTCATGATCGAACCCTCTTGTTCTTGGAATGGCTCAGGGGCGGTGCTTCACCCCTGAGCGGCTGGCGCTGCCTCAGGCGGCGTCCAGGCTCTTGTCCGCCGGGGCGGCAGTTGGTGGGGTCTGACCTTTCAGGGCCAGCCAGCGCTGGTGCTCGGGCGAGCCCAGGTACTCCAAATTGTCCACGCCGCTTTTGATGTGGTAGTACTTCTGCACCACCGTCTCGACATCCCCGCCTTCGCAGTTGCCCTGGTAGATCTGGTGCACCGGCAGCCAGGCCTGGATGTACTTCACCGGCTCGTTCTTGAAGATGTCGCAGCAGCCATCCGAGCAGAAGTGATAGCGCTCCCCCTCGTGCACCAGGCTGCGCAGGCTGAGCTTGGTCGGATCGTCCGGCTCGGTGAAAATCGCCGGTACCTGGCACACCTGGCAGAGGTGCGGCAGGGTGTCGTTGTAGAAGCGCTCACCCTTGGCCTGCTGCTCACGCCAGAACTCGAAGCGCGGGCGGTAGTATTTGTCGAAGGTGTCCGGGTATTTCTCCGACAGCCAGTTCAGTTCCTCGTCGCCGGGTATCCAGGTATGGAAGTTGGTGGCCTTGCTGTATTGATAGAAGGCCCCCCACACCTGGTGGGTGATGTGCTCCTTGCCGATGGTGGTCTGCTCGACGTATTTCGGCGGCCGGATGCCATAGCGCTCCAGATCCTTGAACAGCGCGCCACCGGCCTGCTCGAAGTAGACCCCCCAGGCCTCAGACCAGGACATCACTTTGTTCGGCAGCATGTAGTCCATCATCATGCCGATCAGGGTCAGCAGGCGGTAACCGCGCCAGAACCACTTATCGATCAGCGCTGGATGATGGGCACGTTGTCTTCATGCTGTTCGAGCATGAACTTGATCACTTCCAGACCCAGGGTCATGTGCCGCGCCTCGTCCGACTGCGCGGAGAAACCGAAGGTGACCGTGGCCATATCGCCGTTGTAGGCGGCACCGGACATGAAGGGTACGAACAACAGGTTGGTCAGCACGTACTCGAAGGAGAACGAGACGGCGGTGAGGAACTCGAACGGACCGGCGGTCCGCGCATCGTCCATAAAGGACTTGGGTACCGAGAGGAACCAGACCCGGTCGTACATGTGGGCGAAGTCATGCAAACCATCGAAGTGCTTGTTGTAATGGCTCATGGCGTGGACTTGCGTCTGCACATGGCGCAGCTCGTCGATCGCCTGCATCTGACAGGCGACCCGCGCACCGGCGCCACTGAACTGCCGGCCAACCCGCGAGAAGCCCTGGAAGGCCTGGTATTCCAGCGGTGAAACGCCGGTGAGGAACAGCTTCAGGGCGTTGACGTAGCGCGCATCGGAAATGTTCTGATGACCATTGTTCTGGGCAAAGGCGTCGAAGATCGCGTAGAGCTTCTTCTCTTTCTCCGCCTGGTATTTCCAGTAGCTGTCCATGGTCAGGCGGAAGGGGTCTTCCCACTTGTCCCAGTCGGTGATCTTGATGCCTTCGAAGTGCTCCAGGGGGAACACATCTTCTTTCTTCTGGTAGCTCGGCTCCCAGCCCAGGTCGCGGGTCAAATAACGGTATTTGTCTTTCAGGTTGAGGCGTTTCTTATTGGTCGTCATGAGCGTGTCTCCTAGTTCTTCCACTCGAGGACGAAGCGGTCATCGTCCTCGTCGATGTTGCCGCCGATGGTGATTACGTCCACCAGCATTTCCTGGACGTCCCAGGCGCGGCCGAGGTTCTCTTCCACGGTTTCCCTGCGGATCTCCAGGCGCTTCTCGGCCTCGATACGGATCATCGCCGGGTGGTGCTGGACGACGGCGTGGGGGTTGTCCTGGATGATCGCTTCCACCAGGTAACGCGCGTTGTCGTTATCCTGGAAGGCGATGTAGACGAGTGATGACATGCTTTATTCCTCGCGGCTTTTCAGGCCGATTTTCTGCAGGCGAGTAGCGAAGGCGCTGCGGACTTCATCCAGCGCGGCGATACCGGTGGCTTCCTCGGCCAGGGGCAACAATGCCTCGTAGGCACGCGGCTCCCAGACCTCCAGCCAGGCCTGCACCTGCTCACGGTTAGCGTCATTTTCGGCAAGCACGGTCTTGAACATGGCGTCGACCCAGCGCGTGCTTTCGCCGTACCAGTCGCGCATGAACTCGGTGAGCATGGCCACATCGCTGCCACCGTTCTCTGTGAGCCATTGGTCGAAGCGCTGGTACATCAGCGGCTGCAGCAAGCCGTCGAGCACCAGGTTCTGCGCCAGGCCCAACTCGAACCAGTCGCGGATCACGAAGCTGTCTTCGACGTAGCGACGCAGGCCCTGCCAGATCGGGTCGTCGAGCCAATAGGCCTTGGCTTGATCCAACGCCTCGCCGGTGCCGCCATCGAGCAGCAGGCCGATGCGCGAGAGGTACTGGCCCATGCCCAGGCGGTCCATCGCCTGGTAGATGTGCATCTGGGTCACGGTGGCGGCGATGCTGTCGCCGGCGATGCTGCTGTTATTCATGTTGGCGCCCAGCTCGGCATGCCGCAGCGGCACCAAGCAGCGCAGCAGCTTGGCCTGCAACTCGGCCGGCAGACGGCTCAGCAGCTCACGCTTTTCGCAGAAGCCATAGGCGTGTTCGGTGGCTTCCTGCATCCGCGCGCGGGTCTGCACATAGGCGCCGTAGTAGAATTGGCGGGGGTCGGTGACCTTGTGCCAATCGGTCATGCGGATCGCCGTGCGGGTCGGATCGTGCAGCTCGTGCTGCGGGTCCCACAGCGGGCGATAGTGAAAGTTGGTGACCGCTTCGATGTCGTAGCTGGCTTCCTGATAACGGCTAGCCGGCTTGTCGCCGAAGCGCCGTTGCAGGTTGCCGTAGGTCTGGCGGATCGGATCCACCGTATTGGTCTTTATCTCTACGCTCATATCAACCGTACCCTCTTGTTGTTGGATGCCCATCTGCCTGTCGGCAGGGTTCTCAGCCCGGGTCTTTCGGCAAGCGGCGACCGACATCGCCGAAGCGCCACTTGACCATGTCGTCGTCCACCGCCTTGGCCATCGCTTCGTCCATTGCCACCACGCGGTTGTGCTGGCAAAACTTCACGAAGGCGTCTTGCGGCAGCACCAACTCGACGAACAACTCAGGGTGGCCAAGGGCAAAATCGAACTCGACGAACTTGGCTTCTGGTTCGCTGCGCACACGGATGTAACGAGTGAACTGATCGAAAGTCGGTGTGGGGGTATTGGTCACGGCCATCTCCAGGTTGGCGGATTGCGCAGGACATAAAGCAACAGCTGTGCCAAGGTCTGAAAACCGACTTCAAGGTATTGTTTTTCAATGTGTTTCTAATTTTTAGAATGATCGGAGCGAGCGAAATTAAGCCGCGCTTGCGCAGACTTTTTAAGCATTTGATCAATTGCCCAAGGCCGTTTGAGCAAATGCTCATGGCGCAGCTGAACGCTGATCTCTAGTACTAAAGTCACTGCCGTCGATTGATAATTTGGTTGACTTTTGCCAGATACTGAGGCCGGCTATGGGGAGCTGGCGCAGGTGAAAAAACTGCCGATTTTCCCTATGACCCCATCTGGAATCGCCGCCTGCCTTGCGCTATAGCGGCGACCCTGATTTCCCCATCTAAAAATAAATAGGGGCCTCGCTTACATGCAGATCAAGTACAAGCCTGAAATCCAGCACTCCGATTTCAAGGACCTGACCAACCTGATCCACTTCCAGAGCACGGAAGGCAAGATCTGGCTTGGCGAACAACGCATGCTGTTGCTGCAGGTTTCAGCAATGGCCAGCCTTCGCCGGGAAATGGTCAATACCCTGGGCATCGAACGCGCCAAGGGCTTCTTCCTGCGCCAGGGTTACCAGTCCGGCCTGAAGGATGCCGAACTGGCCAGGAAGCTTAGACCGAATGCCAGCGAAGTCGGCATGTTCCTCGCTGGGCCGCAGCTGCATTCACTCAAGGGCCTGGTCAAGGCCCGCCCCACCGAGGTGGACATCGACAAGGAAAGCGGCCGCTTCTACGTCGAGGTCGAGTGGATCGACTCTTTCGAAGTGGAAATCAGCCAGAGCGAACTCGGGCCGATGGACGAGCCAGTCTGCTGGATGCTGCTCGGCTACGCCTGCAGCTATTCCTCCGCCTTCATAGGTCGGGAAATCATCTTCAAGGAAATCAGCTGCCGCGGCTGTGGCGGCGACAAGTGCCGGGTCATCGGCAAGCCCTCCGAGGAATGGGAAGACGCCGAGGCCTTCAAGCAGTACTTCAAGAGCGACCCGATCATCGAGGAGTTGTACGAGCTGCAATCACAGGTGGCCTCGCTGCGTACCAGCCTGCACAAGCAGGAAGGACAGTATTACGGTATCGGCCAGTCATCGGCCTACCAGCATGTACGGCAGATGATGGACAAGGCCGCGCAGGGCAAGGTCTCGGTGCTTTTGCTCGGTGAAACCGGGGTCGGCAAGGAGGTGATCGCCCGCAGCGTGCACTTGCGCAGCAAGCGCGCCAACGAGCCCTTCGTGGCGGTCAACTGTGCAGCGATTCCGCCTGACCTGATCGAGTCCGAGCTGTTCGGCGTGGAAAAGGGTGCCTTTACCGGTGCCACCCAGTCACGCATGGGCCGTTTCGAGCGGGCCAACCAGGGCACCATCTTCCTCGATGAGGTGATCGAGCTCAGTCCTCGTGCCCAGGCGACCTTGCTGCGGGTGCTGCAGGAGGGCGAGCTGGAGCGGGTCGGCGACAACCGCACGCGGCAAATCGACGTGCGGGTCATCGCCGCGACCCACGAGGACCTGGCCCAGGCGGTCAAGGCCGGGCGTTTCCGGGCCGACCTCTACTACCGGCTGAACGTGTTCCCGGTGGCGATCCCGGCGCTGCGCGAACGCCGCGAGGACATCCCGCTGCTGACGGAGCATTTCATCAAGCGCTTCCACGAGGAGTACGGCAAGAAGACCCTGGGCCTCTCCGACAAGGCGATGCAGGCCTGCATGCACTACAGCTGGCCGGGCAATATCCGCGAGCTGGAAAACGTCATCGAACGCGGCATCATCCTCACCGAGCACAACGAGAGCATCAGCGTGCAGGCGCTGTTCCCGCAGTTGCCAGAGGGCAGCCAGGGCAACAGTGATCGGGTCTCGGCCGAAGGCATGCTGGTCCATCCGCAAGGCGATGCCGGCGGCTGGGTGCCACAGGTCCTGGCCAGCGGGCTCAGCCTCGACGAGATCGAAGAGACCCTGATGCGTGAAGCCATGCAACAGGCCAATCAGAATGTCTCCGGGGCCGCTCGTTTACTGGGTCTGACGCGTCCCGCGCTGGCTTATCGGCTCAAGAAAATCGGAGTGGATATCTGAGCCTTTCCAGGCGTTTGATCAAATGAATAAACGCCTGGAAGATTTGATTATTTGCTGAACCCAGCCTGTCCGGACGGAGCGCCCTGCTCCGTCGCAACACCCCGCCCGCACTATTAGAAAACCTTTTCTATCAATCAGTTGAAATAATTTAACGGTCACCACTAGCGGCCTGGCACAGGCGTTGCTCAAGCGTTATCAACCGCTTCAGACAACAACAATCACAAGTGGTGACACGTGATGAACGATAAACGCCTGTCTTACGGCCGCCGGCCGTTTGCTCTGAATGGCCGAGCACGATCGACGCTCTGCACACTTCTACTGCCTTGCGCACTCGTCGGCTGCGAAGCCGACCTCAATCTGGCCGGGGTCGCCAAAGAAGCCGCCCAAGCCAGCCATCGAACCGACTTCTATCAGGCCATGGCCAGCACCCCCCAGGCCACCCTGCTGGCCGGCAACAGCGGGGTCATGCTAGTCAGCCGTGACCAGGGTCAAAGCTGGTCGCGCCAGGTCATTGCCGACGGCCGCAGCCTGATCGACCTGGATGCCTGTGCGGATGGCAGCTTTATCGCCCTCAGCTTCGACAACCACCTCTGGCACAGCAGCGATCTCGGCCTGACCTGGAGCGAGTTCGTTCTGCCTACCGAGGAACAGATGCTGACCGCAGCCTGCGCGCCGAATGGCAGTTGGTGGGTGGCTGGCGGCCTGACCACCCTACTCGGCAGCCATGACCAGGGCGCCAACTGGACGGAAAACAGCCTGGGCGAGGACGCCATGCTGACCAACCTGCAGTTCATCGATGACGAGCATGCGGTGGCCACCGGCGAGTTCGGTTTGCTCTTCGCCAGCCAGGACGGCGGCGCCCACTGGCAGCTGGCCGGCACCCTGCCGGACGAGTTCTACCCGCACGCCAGCTACTTCCGCAGCCCCGAGGAGGGCTGGGTCGGTGGCCTCAACGGCTTCATCTACCACACCACGGATGCCGGGCAGAGCTGGCAACGCCAGAGCACGCCGAGCAGCGCACCGATCTTCGGCTTTCTAGCGAGCGACAACGGCCTGTTCGCCGTCGGCGACCACAGCAGCGTGCTGCAACTGGCCGGGGAACAGTGGCAAACGCTGCCGACGCCCGATGCGCCGGTCTACTTGCGCGCCATCACCGCGGATACCGCGCAACGCCTGATCGTTGCCGGTGGCCGCGGCCTGCTGCTGACCCTCGACACCGCGCCCAGCGCTATGCCCGCCGTTGCGACCACGACCGACTGAGACCCGTCACCATGCCGATACTGCATCCGTTTAGCCATAAGCTGGCTCAGGCCAAGGTCTGGTTGTTCGACCACCCGCGCACCGTGCTGGCGATCATCGCGGTGCTGACCCTGTTCTTCGCCCTGCGGATTCCCGGGCTGAAGGTCTACACCGACTTCTCCGACCTGCTGCCACAGGAACACCCGTACATCCAGCTGCACAACAGCATCAAGGACAGCTTCGGCGGCGCCAACGTGCTGGTCATCGGCGTGGCCTTCGACAACGGCGACCTGTTCAGCAACGAGCGCCTGGCATTGATCGATCGGGTCACCCAGGCGGTGGACAGCCTACCCGGAGTCAACCACAACCTGGTCAGCAGCCTGACCCACCGCAACTCGCGCAAGGTCTGGCTGACCGAGGTCGGCAGCATCAACTCCGAGCCTTACTACCAACCCGAATTCGGCCAGCTCTCCGCTGCGCAGTTGGCGGCGATGAAAGCCGACGTGGTGGCCAACCCGCGGGTCTATGGCCCGTTGGTGTCGCCGGACCTGCAAGTGGCGTTGGTCAAGGCGCAACTGATCGAAGGCCAGCTCGACTACGCCAAGACCTTCGCGCAGATCCAGGCGCTACGCGACGCCGAGAAGATCGACGGGGTGACCCTCTACGCCACCGGGCAACCGGTACTGGTGGGCTGGGCCTACACCTACATGAGCCAGATTTTGCAGATCTTCATCTGCACCGTGCTGATCATGCTGGCGCTGCTGGTGATGCACTTCCGCAAGGCCTATGGCACAGCCTGTTCCGCCCCGGCACCCTGGGCATCGTCTCGGACGCCATCGGCCTGCTGCTGATCGCCATCGGCTCGATCGCCCTGAACACCAAGCTGGGCATCTACGCCTCGCTGTGGGCGACCACGGTGATCTTCAGCGTGCTGATCGGCGTGCCGCTGCTGCTGTCGATCCTGCCCAAGCCGAAGAACCCGGAGATGCGCGAGACCGCGCTGCGCCACATCGGCGCGATCTGTGCGCGGACGGTGGCCAACCCGACCGCCGCGCGCAAGGCGCTGGGCTTGGCCGCGCTGGCCATCCTCGCCAGCCTGTGGGCCTCCTCCCAGGTGCGCATCGGCGACTCCGAGCCCGGTTCGCCGATCCTCTACCCGGAACACGATTACAACGTCTCGTCCAAGGAGATCAACCAGCGCTTCCCCGGCTCGGAAGAGCTGTACATCGTCGCCGAACATGCGGAGAAAGGCGGAATCAAGAAACCCGAGGTGCTGCGCGCGCTGCAAGCGCTGCAAAACCACATGCTCAGCGACCCCTCGGTCGGCGGCAGAAAGGGCTTGCCGGACCTGATCACCCAGGTCAACCGGCTGATGCACAACGACGATCCGCGCTGGCTGCAGATTCCCCACGACGCCAATTACGTCGGCGGGCTGATGTTCACCTACATGGCCTCCAGCCCGATCCCCGGCGCGCTCAACGAGTTCACCGACACCGACGACCGCGTCGCCAACCTGGTGTTCTATTACAAGGATCGTCAGGGCGAGACCATCCGCCGCGCCATGCACATGGCCAAGCAGTGGATCGAGCAGCACGGCGATGCAGTGCCGGGGCTGAGCATCCGCCTGGCTGGCGGTACCCTCGGCGTGGCCGCGGCGATGAACGAGTCGGCATTCGAGACCAACCTAGTGGTGCTGCCGCTGGTGTTCCTGCTGATCTTCGTCTTCGTCATGCTGTTCTACACCTCCTGGCATGCCGGCTTGATGATGCTCCTGGCGATGGCCTTCGCCAGCGCGCTGACCTACGCCTATATGGGCCTGGCCGGCATGGGTATCGACATCAACACGGTGCCGGTGATCGCCGTCGGCATTGGCGTGGGCATCGACTACTCGATCTACATGATGGATCGCATCCGCGAGGAAATGGCCAAGTTTGGCCGTCTCACCGACGCGGTGCGCCAGGCCATCGCCACCACCGGCATCGCCATCAGCTTCACCGCACTGACCCTGATGGCCGGGATCATCATGTGGGTGATCCTCTCGGACCTGCGTTTCCAGTCCGATGCCGCCCTGCTGCTGTGCGTGATGATCGTCATCAACGCCATCGCCGCCATGTTGCTGGTACCCGCCTGGGTGCTGGTGTTCAAACCGAAGTTCATCACCGGGGCCTATGCCGACGAAGACGGCATTCTGCACGCCGACGCTGCCGTGCCCGCCTCTGCCGAATCCCTGCCGGTCGCGCCCCGCGTGGCGACCGGCGGGCTGCCGCAAGGGGAACGCCATCCGGCCTGAACCGGATGCCTTCCCACACTTAAACCGCACGAGGACCTGTCATGCCGACAACAACAAAAATGGGCCTGCGACACTGGAGTCTGGCCCTGCTGGGCGGCTCAAGCCTTGCTCTGACGCCACTGACTTCGGTCATGGCCGAGGAAGAAATGCAGTTCACCGGTTACTACGAGAATGCCACCTTCGTTCGCGATAGCGCCGGATTGTCGAAATTCCGCAACACCGTGCAGGTCAACGCGGACAAGAAATTCGGCACCCTGGGCCAGCTGAACTTCAACAACGTGGCCTTCCACGGCACATTCCGCGGCACCTACGACGGGGTCTACGACCTCAACAGCAGCGAGTACGGCAGTGGCGCCGGCGGCGCGGTCAATCTGGAGAACAACATCGCCGGCGCGGGCTCGACTGTGCCGCACGGCGGTGGCATCCGTCCGCCAGGCACCTTCTTCGGCTTCAACGACGCGCGCAACCCCAACGAGGGGATGATCGTGCTCGGCGAAAACCTGCACAAAACCCGTGGCGGCGTGGCCTTCGGCGTGCCGGTACGGCCCTGCGACAAGGACAGCCGCGGCTGCATCGACGACTACCTGGACTACAGCAGCAACGACCTGCGTTTCCCCGAGTTCAACGAACGCCTGGACTTCATCCGCGAGCTCTACGTCGACTTCGACAACGAGCTGCCCAACGGCGACATCCTTAGCTGGCGCCTGGGCAAGCAGCAGGTGATCTGGGGCCGCACGGTGTTCCGCGTGCTCGACGTGATCAACCCGGTCGACTACTCGCGTAACAACATCTATGACGAGCTGGAAGACATCCGCATCCCGATGTGGATTGCCAAGGCCGACTGGCGGATGGGTGCCAACGAGGTATTCGACGACCTCAACCTGTCGTTCGTGTGGAACTTCGACAAGTTCCGCCCGCACAACCTTGGCCAGTGCGGCCAGCCCAACTCGATCCTCGACGCTGGCTGCTTCTTCCGCGGAATGAACAACCTGTGGGAAAACGGCGGCACCGTGGCCAACTTCGCCGGCGGCAACATCGCCACCGACTTCGGCCCCGGCCAGATCGGTATCCGCAAGGCGCACATGCCGTCCTGGAGCCTGTCCAACAGCCAGTTCGGCATCAAGCTGGAAGGCGTCTATGGCGATTTCGGCTTCTCGCTGAACGCCCTGACCTACCGCTCGCAACTGCCCTCGCTGCGTGGCGGCATCCCGGCTCTGAACCCCTTCACCGGTGAAACCGCGGTATGGCCGGCCCTGATCGCCTTCGATATCCATTTCCCGCGGGTCAACCTGATCGGCGGTTCGATGGACTACTACTCGCAAGCGATCGACACGGTGTTCCGCTTCGAAGTCGCGCACACCGAGGGCGAGGAGTTTGCCAACACCCTGCAATCACGGCTGTTCTCCGAGTCCGACGTCACCCGTTACGTGATCGGTGCGGACAAGAACATCTTCATCCCCTTCCTCAACCCGGGCCGCGCGTTCCTCTTCTCCGGCCAGCTGTTCGGCCAGCACATCAACGAGCACCAGCTTGAGGATCGCCCACTGGGCAAGGCCGGCATGCCGGACTGGGAGCAGAACTGGATCGGCACCCTGCTGGTGAAAGGCTGGTGGATGAACGGCCGCCTCAGCCCGCAAATAATCGTCGCGCATGACTTCAAGGCCCAAGCCACGGCCATCGCGCCGAGCGTGGAATACCTGTTCAGCGACAACTTGAAGATCGTCGCCGGCGCCAACTTCAAGGTCGGTCGCGGCGCTCGCGAGTTCGACGATTGCCGCAGCTGCAACCCCTGGGACCCCTTCACCAGCTATGGCCTGCCGGAGGGCGTAAGCGCCGGTCTGAGCGGCTACGAGCCGCTGGGCCGCTTCCGCGCCGGCCCCATCGGCATGGCGCAGAAGGAAGACGAACTGCAACTGACCCTGCGTTACAGCTTCTGATCAATCACGAGGAACAGCCATGAACTACAAGAAATTCCAGCAGAGCCGCGCCCTGGCGCTGGCCCTGTTGACGCTGGGCGCGACCAGCGGCGTCTACGCCGCCGACGAGGCGGTGATCCAGCAGTCCTTCCACCCCTACCAGAACGACAAGCCGAGCTTCGCCGGTCTGAGCGCCGGCATGACCATCAACAAGGGCAACGTCGCCCAGTTCAAGGAGATTCTCGACCCGGCCTTCTACGGCTTTATCGAGAAAGGTTGGGCGGAGCTGAAGGTCGGCGACACCACCTCCTTCGACCTCCCTGCCAGCTATGTCGATGCCACTCGCCAGTACATGGACGCGGTCAAACTCGGCGCCAAGCCCGGTGAGATCAGTGGTGCCGTGGCCGGCCGGCCGTTCCCCCAGGAGCCGGACGCCAGCGACCCGCGCGCCGGCGAGAAGCTCGCCTGGAACTTCAAGTACGGCTACAACTGGGGCGACAGCGCCGCCATCTCGCCGTTCTACTGGAAGTTCCGCGATTTGAACTCCGGCAAGGTGGAGCGCACCATCAAGTTCGACTTCCACTTCCTCAACTTCACCCGCCGGGTCGACCAGGAGCCGAAACCGGCCATCACCCCCAACCCGTCGCAGCTGTTCCGCGGCATCTACGTCAAGGTGCTGGAGCCGTATGACGTACGCAACACCCAGCTGTTGATCCACCGCGCCGAAGACGACCTCAAGCGTGACAACTCCTGGCTGTACCTGGGCTTCCAGCGCCGCGTGCGGCGCCTGGCCACCGGCCAGGTGACCGATGCCTTCCTCGGCTCCGACTTGATGATCGAGGACTTCGAGGGCTACAACGGGCGCATCTCAGATATGAAGTGGACCTACAAGGGCACCCGTTTCATGCTCATGCCCTTCTACAACCACAACGACCAGACACTGGACAGCGAGACCCACAAGGACAGCGACGGTTACCAGATGGTGGCGTTCGGTGGCCAGGGCGGCTGCTTCCCCAACATTACCTGGCAATTGCGCAAGGTCTACGAAGTGGAAGCGGCGCCGGTGGAGGCCAGTCATCCCCTATCCAAGCGGGTTCACTACTTGGATGCACAGACCTTCGCCGTGTCTCGCACCATTTCCTACGACCGCAAGGGCGCGCAGTGGAAGACATTCACCATCGGCAAGGCGCATCCCGACCACCACCTGCCCAAGAACAAGGGCACTGGCGTCGCACTGGATGACAGCTTCTCGATGATCGACGTACAGGCTATGCACTGCACCACCGGGCAGCTCAAGGGTCAGGTCGACCCGACTCTCAGTCCGCCGGAGATATTCAGCGTGCAGCACATGCGCGCTACCGGCAACTAAGCAGCGCACTCGGCCCGGCACGCGAGAAGCGTGCCGGGCCTTTCAGGCGTACTCATCCAGAACACTTGCACTTCCGAAAATCGGTCTGTGCTTGCCCCTTGCGCAGGCACTTCGCCCCTTTCGGTCGCAGGCTCAGATGCTGAGACCGCTTGGTTAAGTAGTCCATCGCAAGGTGCACGTTGCCACGAGTCCGCTCGTTGCTACGGTGAATCATCCCGATACCGCCTTTATCACCGTACTGGGCTTTGTTGTGATTGCAACTGTCGTAGCTACCCCTGCCACGGGTGATCTGCTCCCACAGAGCCCCGATTTGCTGCGCCTTGTAGATGTCACCCCGCACCATAGCGCCATTGAAGAAGAAGGCCGCATGGAGGTGGAACCCACGACGCTTTCCCTGTTCGACACGACAGATGTAGCCAGTCTCATGGTCGAAGATCGGATTGCGCTCACGCGCCCGAATCAGTCGCTGCAAATCCGCAAACACATGCTCAACCCGCAGCCTTGCCTGAGCAACGGAGCGGTAATACAGATTGACCCTGACCACCAGGGTCGTGGCGTAACGATCCAGCACCCGGTCGACGTATTCAGCCACTTCACGGGACTGCTGACGCCGTTGATATGCCGCGTCATCCCTACGACGACGGTAGCTGCGTTCATGCGTGAGTTGGCGAATATGTTCGGCCAGGCGGTTGAGCGTGTCGGTGTAGTCACGGTACTGGGACGTCTCTTCATCGAAAGAAATGATCCCTGCCAGTGAACTGTGCTCCACACCAACGTCGTAGCACGCCTGTTGGAACAGTCGCAGATGCGGCCCGTAGTGGTAGTCATCGTTATGGCTGACCAACTCCAGCATCTGAGCGAGGTTTTCGAAGTACCGGGAGAGCTTGGTACGCTTGACCGTGCCGCTGGCAGTCACCGATTGCACGGTTCCTTCGCTGCGCTCTACCGCGCCAACTAGGTCTTCGATCTGGAGTGCGATAGCGGACTGAGAGAGGGTTTTGGATGTGTGACGATGGTTCATGGTGTTGCACCTGGGTTGTTAGTACATATCAGGTGCAAGGTCTGTATTTTTTTACTGCTGCGAGCCTGCTAGTGCTGTTGCTGTGTGGTCAGCAACAGCGTCCTGTCATGCCCATGTGCAGCTAGCGCTGATGGCTACGGGTCATGGTGCTATGGGTATGGTTGATGAGGTATAGGTATATAACTAGAACAAGCAGCTCTCCGATCAGCACGGCATCGACCAGCCGGGAAAACGAGAGGAAAGATTCCCCCAGCAGCCGAGAAATTTCCTGCACATAAAACACAGGGAGTTAGCTGAGAAATTTGGCGACCAAGCGGCATAAGTGCTCTGACCAACTCTCAAGTCGGTCAGAGCATCAATTTACGCCATCACAACGATACAGGCTGCCACCTACAGCAGCCCTCTCGACCAACCACCTCGACAAGGGAGTGGGTCAAAGTGTGGGTCATAAACAAAAAATAAAAAATAATCCTCTAAAATCATACAGTTAAAACAAATAAATACCGGCATCAAGCCGGCTTTTTAATGCCCGCATGATGAGTGATTCGAGCAAGCACCTAGCCCACGCGTCTGTGGCGTTCATGCCTGTCATTTGCAACGTGGGGTGATTAAAGGTTGGAACTGGACGCACCAACCTATAACCACGGGATATTATGCTCTCACAACAAAATTAATAAGCCGACTTGCCATGCAATGAACCCGCCATGCTCGATCGGAATTGAGCCCCCCAATGGCCATCGACATTCGTAATAATATAGAACGAGTCAAAAGTATGACCTTGGATAGGGTTCCCAGCTTTATCCAGGCGTGTAAATGAAAGGGCCACGTGATACTTGTTTGCGTTGCCTTTCCCATCAGTACCGGACTGGACAACATACCGGTAGTTCCAACGTGTATTTTCCCAGCCAATTGCTTTCGAAAGCGCTTGCAAGTTTTGATCTTTCACATAAACTTCAGGTGTTTGCCAAACATTGACCTGGTTGCCAGACATGCGCACGTGCGGATAGTTCAATGTCTTCGCCCATGCCAACTCATCCTTGGCATTGAAGGTTGTCAGGAACCTGTCCAGTGCCTGGCAGGGAACATCAAACTTCTCGCTATAATTTCCTTTCGCGTCCTTTGCACAGCTGTCTGGCAAATCAGTCGGGGCAGAAGCTGCAAACACGTGGGAGCTTGCAATCCCAGCAGCCAAGAACAACGATACTTTCAATACAGGCTTCATGATCATCCCTTATTATAGTTTGCATTAAACATCCGATAAGACATTACAAAAAGCATCAACTTATCTTGCAGCTACAAACACTTTAACTGCGAAGCAACTCATAATGGCTCACACCTTTATTACAGGCTCGCAAGCGTCTCGCCACCAATCCTGCGAATTGAACCATCGGTCAGTTGCTTCGACTGCTCTGGGTCGTGGCCGTAAAGCACAATCGCCCCTTTAGATTTCAGCTGTTTGAACACATTGAAATTATTGAGCATTGCTTGTGCATCATTCACCACCATTGCATCAGGCAGCGTCATCTTTTCTAGAGACGCCTTCAAGTAGCAAGCGTCTGCAGTAATGACGACAACCTTACCCTCTACAATGACTTTAAGTGACTGATGCCCGGGCGTGTGTCCAAAACTCGGCACCAGCACAACCGATCCATCACCAAACAGATCGTGCTCGCCATCAACCTCAAGGCGGTCGTGGCCCAAATCATAATGACGAGGCGAATAGACTTCTTTTTCAATATTCTCTTCACTCTTAGCCGCCTCCCACTCACGTTTTTGAATCACCAGCCGCGCATTCGGGATACACGCATTACCACCGCAGTGATCGAAGTGCAGATGAGAGTTAATGATAAAATTAATTTTCAGCGGATCGACACCGAACGCCTCTAAACGCTTGGCCACATCCTCACCGGGTACAAAGTTGACTGTAGTCAAATCAGCAAAAACCCCGAGCGACTTCTTGACCACTTCTGGATCTTTCGATTGCAAAGGCAACTCAAGCCCCGTGTCAAACAGAACAGTACCTTTAGGATGTTCGATCAGATAGCACGGCACTGGAATTGCCAAATCACCTGTTTCACCCGCCATGAAAAAACCGTAAGGCATGGTGATCCAGCCGCATGTCATTGCATATAATTTAACTTCTTCCATCGCGATAGCCCTTCAAATAATGACGATTAGCCGTTGAGAGACGCCTAGACACTTCAACTCGGTGCACTCTGCCACTCCCTACTCCAATCTTTCTTGATTCTATAAACCCGCCCCCTTGTTACCAGGCAGCCCGGTAAATCGCCTCGATATCCCCAGCCGTGAATTTGCGCGGGTTATTGCGCATCAACCGGTCAATCTTGCTGGCCTCCTCGGCCATGGGTGCCAAAGCGTCCTGCGGAACGTTGAACGCGCGAAGACCGGTAGGAATGTCTACAGCAGCACACAGCTCAGCCATCGCATCGACACTGGCGTCTGCGGCCTGGCTATCGCTCAACCCGGCGATATTCACGCCCATTGCCTGGGCGACGTCGCGAAGGCGCTCCGTACAGGCAAGCTTGTTCCAGCGCATGACATGGGGCAGCAGCAAAGCATTGCTGACGCCGTGGGCTATGTTGAAGCGCCCGCCCAGCGGATAGGCCAGCGCATGTACTGCCCCTACGCCTGCGTTTCCAAAAGCCATGCCGCCCATCAGACTCGCTGTAGCCATGTCTTCCCGGGCAGCAAGATCATCGGGGTTGGCATACGCTTTAGGCAAAGCGCGAGCGATCAGTTTAATGGCTCCAAGGGCAATGGCGTCGGTGATCGGCGAGCGATTGATCGAAAGGTACGCTTCGATCGCATGCACAAGTGCATCGACACCGCTGGCAGCGGTTACGCTTCGTGGGCAGGTGCGCGTCAAGACCGGACTTACGAGAGCAACGTCAGGCAGCAGGTAGTCACTCACAATGCCTTTCTTGAGCTGCGCTTTCTTGTCGGAAAAGATCGCCACGTTAGTGACCTCCGAACCCGTGCCTGCAGTGGTAGGAATCGCGATCAGGGGCGGCCCCTTGCGGCTGACCTGATCGACGCCGAACAGGTCGGCCAGAGCGCCGTCGTGTCCGGCGAAGGCCGCGACACCTTTCGCGATGTCGATAGCGCTTCCTCCTCCCAACCCAATCAGCCCATCATGGCCCCCCTCGCGAAAGGCGCGGGTACAGTCTTCGACCAAACTGATTTCAGGCTCCGGTTGAGCCTGGTCGTAAAGGCCATAACTGCGGCCACCCAAGTGGGCCAAGGCGAGGTCGACTGTGCCCGACTTGAGCAGGATCGCATCGGTCACGATCAATGGATTACTCACCTTCAACCGGGTCAACTCAGCATCAAGCTGTTCTACCGCGCTGGCCCCGGTCAGGAGCTTATTGGCGATTTGAAAGGCAGAAACACTCATCGGCTCATCCTCGTTTTTTTATTTGAGTTGAACCAGGAGATTACAAAACGTGTGCCAAATTTCTGAAATGCCCGTTTTAGGGGGGGGGTTGCCTCGTTTTTGCTGATCTCCACCACGGCTGGCGATCACGATCTCAATCGAAAAAACGGCTGCTGATCAGAATTCTAATCAGATCTCTCCCAGCGTTTCATTTTCTGGACGATGGTTGCCTGGCTAACGCCCAGCGCTTTGGCCGCCAGGCGGGTGGTCTTGTGGACGCGAATTGCTGAAAGAATCGCGCTCCGCTCTGCGTTTTCCAGAACCTTGCGCAGCGGCAGGCGATTTTGATTCAAGCGATCAACGTGAAGGTTCAGGATCTCCTCTGGGAGATCCAACGCCTCAATCGTGTCACTTTCGCAGGTGACTACCAAACGCTCGACCAGATTGATCAATTCGCGAATATTGCCGGGCCATGCGTACTCACAGAGCAGGTCCAGCGCCTCAAGCCCCCACGTCATGTTGCGCTCGTAGCGCTCGTTGAATTGCCTTAGGGATCCTCTGAAAAACACTTCCAGATTTGGCAAAATGCCTGACCACTACCGTCGAGCCGCCTGATGAAGCAGATGACCTTCGCCGATGCCGAATACGCCGGCAAGCGCAAACAAACCCGCAAGGAACGCTTCCTGATCGAGATGGATCAGGTGGTACCGTGGGCCGGCTTGATCAAACTGATCGAGCCTCACTATCCAAAAGGTGAAGGTGGTCGCCCAGCTTATCCCTTGATGGCCATGCTGCGGGTGCATCTGATGCAAAACTGGTTCGGCTACAGCGACCCGGCGATGGAAGAGGCTTTGTACGAAACGACCATCCTGCGCCAGTTCGCCGGTCTGAATTTGGAACGTATACCTGACGAAACCACCATCCTCAACTTCCGTCGTCTGCTTGAAAAGCATGAGCTGGCTGCCGGGGTTCTGCAGGTCATCAACGGCTATCTGGGTGACCGTGGACTGCTGTTGCGTCAAGGCACAGTGGTCGATGCGACCATCATTCACGCACCGAGCTCGAGCAAGAACAAGGACGGCAAGCGTGATCCCGAAATGCACCAGACGAAGAAGGGCAACATGTATTTCTTCGGCATGAAAGCGCACATCGGTGTCGACGCCGAATCCGGGCTGGTGCACAGCCTGGTGGGGACAGCCGCGAATGTTGCAGACGTGACCCAGGTCGATCAGTTGCTACATGGCGATGAAACTTACGTGTGTGGGGATGCCGGCTACACCGGCGTGGAGAAGCGTCCCGAACATCAGGATCGTCAGATGATCTGGTCAATTGCCGCTCGGCCAAGTAGTTACAAGAAGCTCGGAAAGAAGAGCCTGATCGGTCGGTTACGACGCAAGATCGAATACGCGAAAGCGCAGGTACGCGCGAAGGTTGAACACCCGTTTCGGGTGATCAAGCGTCAGTTCGGTTACACGAAAGTGCGGTACCGTGGCCTGACGAAGAATATTGCACAACAAACCACGCTTTTTGCTCTGTCGAACCTCTGGATGACTCGAAAGCGGCTACTGGCGATGGGAGAAATGCGTCTTTAATGCGGAAAAACGCCTTGGAAGGGCTCCGTTTGAAGGTAAATCGATGAGTTTACGGCGAAGAATGTTCGATTATCGGATCGAATGAACATTCTTTTAACCTCAAGCCAAGAGGGCGTGGGCCCGGCGCCTAATTCAGACCTTCCCTAAGTTACGCAGTGGGGTCACTTTCAGTTTGGTGACCACACCACTCGTGCCTTAATCGAGAATCATGGACGGAGATGAGGCCTTATCTGTCTTTACCTGAGCAGGCTCGTCATCGACGGCCTGGTCGCGGGTGAAGGTGCCATCGTTCTCGCCTTTGAAGAAATTCTTCCCGTAGATCAGCAGGCAAAGCGCGACTCCCACGGCGAACGCCCAGCTGGCACCCTTGATGGCGAGCACGGCACCGATCACGCCTGCGATGCCAAGGTCACGCTGACTCTTCGCTTCCAGAACACCGAGACGAACGCTCACATAACCCTGGATCAGCAGAGTGAGGGCCAAGGCCACACCCAGGATGGGTTGAACAAGCGTAACGACTGGCAGCAACAACAAGCCTGTGTTCGTGCCCCAGCGGAAAGAGCCGACGCCACCGATGATGGACTGCATGGCACGTGGGCCACCTTTGAACCGCTCGATGATGACCACAAGCATTGCCGCCCATTTAGGCCCGCACATTGCCACATCTGGGCCGAAGATACTCATGAATGCATTCCGTCCACCGAAGATCAGGTGAGCGCGATCAGGGTTGTAGTCCACCTTTTCATCGGTACGCACCTGCTCAGCCTCATCCAGCAGAACCTTGGCGCTAAGCACGTCGCCGAAAACGACGATGTACACCGCAAGCACCATTGGAATGGCTGAGATGAACATCGAGAGAGGTGGCATGCCCAGGCCGAAGACTGTGTAGTTGTTCCAGAGCCCCATAAAGTCAGGCGTGCTGATACCCCACTTGATGGTTGGCCAGGATGCTTCGTTCACCAGCGGCGCAATCACGACGGCAAGCAGGATGATGGGCAGAATTCCAAGCTTGGCGAAATTCCACCAGAAACGATTCCGTTTTTTCAGCTGTGCGAAATGCTGGGAGAAAATCAGATAGAACGCCAGGCCTACGGTGATGCTGATAGTGATCGGCAGCACATCGAATTTACCGCCAATCTGGAACACAGAAATCACGGCACTGAAACCCGCGCCGACAATGATGCCCGACTTGATGGCTGAGGGAACGTAGGTGAAGACCTTCTTGGCCATTCCCGTTGCGCCGAGCGTTATCGAGAACACTCCTAACAATAGCTGGAAGGCAATGAGTGCATGAACGCGCTCTGGCCCCTCAGGGAATGTCGCGCAGTAAGCCATCAGCAGTGGGACTGCTGGCGTGATCCATCCTGGAACGGTTGGATCTCCAAGGAGATGGTGAGTGAGGTAAAGCAGACCATTGAGCATGACGACAGCGAGGGCCACTTGGAATGGCATTCCGAGAAGCTCGGTCATCAGGGGGATCGCCGCGAGATCCACGGCGCACATCAAGAGGCCTTGGAGGAAGTCTGGTAGCTCAAGGCGATAGTGCAGAAATGGCAGTCGAACCTTGAACGGGCCAAGGGGAATGTATGGAGTTTCATGTGCTGAATTTGACATCAGTGCACCTGTATTATTGGTCTTGTAGGCATGGCACCCAGCCAGGGGTGCCAGATTCATCAGGCTGCTACCAGGCTGCTCGGTAGATCTCCTCAATGTCTGCCGGCGAAAGTTTGCGAGGGTTGTTGCGCATCAGGCGGTCGATCTTGCTGGCCTCTTCAGCCATTGATGCCAATGCGTCATGGGGGACACTGAATGCTCGAAGCCCGGTTGGAATACCGACTGCTGAACACAGCTCGGCCATCGCGGTAACTGCAGCATCAGCTGCTTGAAGGTCGCTCAGCCCGTCGACGCTGATACCCATTGCCTGGGCAACATCTTTGAGGCGCTCAGCACATGCGAGCTTGTTCCAGCGCATGACGTAAGGAAGCAAGAGTGCGTTGCTGACACCGTGAGCGATGTTGAAGCGTCCGCCAAGTGGATAGGCCAGGGCATGTACCGCACCGACACCAGCGTTGCCAAACGCCATGCCACCCATGAGGCTCGCCGTGGCCATTTCTTCGCGAGCAACCAGGTCATCAGGGTTCGCATAGGCCTTTGGCAAGGCACGTGCGATAAGTCGGATTGCGCCCAGCGCGATGGCATCGGTGATAGGTGAGCGGTTTACAGAAATGTACGATTCGATGGCGTGTACAAGCGCATCTACCCCGCTTGCAGCAGTGACGCTACGTGGGCAGGTAAGGGTCATTACCGGACTTACCAAGGCGACGTCTGGCAAGAGGTAGTCGCTCACAATCCCTTTCTTCAACTGCGCCTTTTTGTCCGAAAAAATAGCCACGTTGGTGACCTCGGAACCGGTGCCGGCAGTGGTTGGGATTGCGATCAGTGGAGGGCCTTTGCGGGCTACCTGATTTACTCCGAAAAGATCGGCCAGAGCTCCCTCATGCCCAGCAAAGGCAGCAACACCTTTGGCGATATCAATCGCGCTGCCACCGCCCAGGCCGATTAGTCCGTCATGACCGCCTTCACGGTAAGCACGAGTGCAATCTTCAACCAAGCCGATTTCCGGCTCTGGTTGAACTCGGTCATAGAGGCCGTAGTTGCGGCCAGCCAGCTCGGCCAAGGCGAGCTCAACGGTGCCGGTTTTCACCAGGATCGCATCGGTCACGATGAGGGGATTATTGACCTTCAAACGTGTTAGTTCGGCATCGAGTTGGTTAATCGCGCCGGCGCCAGTAAGGAGTTTGTTAGCTATCTGAAAGGCAGAAACACTCACGGGCTCATCCTCTTTGTTTTCTTGTGATGAGCTGGTGGGTAACAAAAGCTATGCCAAAGCTTTGAAAAGACCGCCGTTGCTGGCCTTCACAGCGTTCTGGTGAATGTCGGGAGGCGTTCAGCGAGCAAGAATTAAATCAAAAAGCTGGTCTCCGATTAGGAACCTAATCAGACCTTTCCCAACGTTTCATCTTTTGGACAATGGTGGCTTGGCTGACGCCCAGGGCTTTTGCCGCAAGGCGGGTGGTTTTGTGAATACGCATCGCGGACATGATGGCGCTGCGTTCTGCATTCTCAATGATCCTGCGCAAGGGGAGTCGGCTCAGGTTTTCGCCCTCTGCATGCAGGTTCAGCATCTCCTCCGGTAGGTCTAGCGCTTCAATCGTTTCAGACTCGCAGGTAACGACCAAGCGCTCGACCAGATTTATTAGTTCGCGGATATTTCCTGGCCAAGCATACTCACAGAGCAGATCGACCGCCTCGAGACTCCATTTCATGTTTTGCTCATATCTGCCGTTGAAATGAGCAAGGTAATGTTCCAGGAGCGTGGGTATCTCATTGCCACGTTCCCTCAGGGCAGGGATTTTGATCGGAACGACATTGAGTCTGTAATACAGATCCGCCCGGAACAAGCCATCAGCAACCCGCTGTCGAAGATCATGGTGGGTCGCGCTGATGATGCGGACGTCGACCTCCTTTAGCTCTAGGCCTCCAACAGGGATGAAGCGATTTTCCTCGATGGCCTTGAGAAGCTTGACCTGAAGGGATAGGGGGAGATCACCAATCTCATCGAGGAACAAGGTGCCATGGTTGGCGAGCTCCAATAGCCCTCTCTTCCCTTTTGCAGCGGCCCCTGTGAAAGCTCCTGGCGCATATCCGAACAATTCCGCTTCTATGAGGTTTTCCGGCATTGCTCCGCAATTGAGAGGTATGAAAGGCTCATTTGCCCGAGCGCTTGCATTGTGGATGTACTGGGCGACGAGGCTTTTGCCTACCCCGGTCTCTCCGAGAAGCAGAACCTTCACATCGCTACTGGCCACTCGTCGAGCTTGGGCAAAGAGCTGTCCAGTCTGTGCCTGGTCGAAAACCATTGGAGACTTTGCGAGCTTCATGTATTCGCCAGCGTGCAGTTGCGCGGTGCTGCTACGAAGCTTTTTGAGCCCAGCTAGCTCATCACGCTCGTGCTTCATACGCAGAAGCTCGGTCATGTCCCGAACTGCGCTGACGACGTAGCTGATGCGGCGATCTTCAAAAATCGGCGTAGCGCTTACCAAAAGCTTTTTGCCGTTGCTTAGGCTTTGCATCACTGATACTGGAGCGCCTTGCTGGAGCACGCGCAATGATGCTGACTGTGATAAGACACCATCGCGTACCAGGTCATGCATGCTACGCCCGATGATTTGCTCACCTTCAAGCCCTGTCAGTCGCTCGTATGCAGTGTTCACCTTCACGGTGATACCGGCGCCGTCGGTGATATAGACGCCGTCATGCAACGCATTCAAGAACGTGTCAAAGGTTTGGTCGTTGAAGTCCACGATCAGGATCTGCCACAGAAAAGGATAGTGTACGTGGTTTGGTCACTAACAGGAGCAAGCCTGTGGAGTCACCAGCCTGGCTGTGCGATCTCAGCCCTGTGGTAGCGCTGACGAACCTCGACATTGATCGTCGAGCGAGGCATACCAGTCTGCGTAGGGCGTATTTACAACCATTTTTCGGTTGTAGTCCGGGCTACCGTCCTTCCACCATGGCGCCCCTCGTTCACCGAGCTTTACCTTGGCGTCATTGACAAGCTCCCTTGCGACACGAAGCTCAGTGGCGTCTCCGGAAGACTTGGATTTCTTAACTGCGCGCCGGGCGTTCATCAACTCCTTAACCAATCGACCTCGCTCATCCTCGGAAAGCGACGGATCGCTGCAGCGCCACAGTCGACCTTTGACCACAAAGTATCGCCCGTCAGGAGTCACGGCGTAGTTGCTCATGTGATCACTCTTTAGGCAGCAGCAATGGAAAACTTGGCTGTATCACTCAGGAAGATCATTCGAGTAACTCCTCCAGCACGAGGCGCTATGGTAAATCTGCGCGTCCAGTTGAGCCTGGTCGTCTGCGAATCTCGGAGAATTACTCGGGGTGAGGTGAGCGAGCACTGGCTCAATCGCCACATGGCCAGCAAAGCCACCCTCTAGGAGCGTCCGGTGATGCGTCCTGAAATTGATGTGTCCGGTTCCAATTCCGCCTCGGCCTGAATCGGAGATGTGATAGATCTCGAGTAAGTCCAAATTGGCCCGTATAGCCTGCAAGGGATCCTGCTCATTGATGTTCATGTGAAAGCTGTCCAAGATCATGCCCATGTTTCCCTCACCGACAGCTTCGATAAGCTCCCGGCACTCCTGAGCGGTGTGTATCAGGGGTACTTCGTAATGGTTGCATACCTCGTAAAGCGTTCGGACGCCGCGTTCATGAGCGTATCGGTTAACCGCCTCGCAACAGGTTAGGAGTTGATCCTTGGCATCGTTCCTGTTGTCACAGTTCTTCGTCCACAGCGAGAGGCCTTGAAGCGTAACCGGCACCGTCCCGAGAATCTCGGCAAAATCGATCACGCGTTTGTAGTAGGCGACAGCTCCGGCTGCACTGGCAGTGCTCGGGTCAGTAGGCCCAGCATTGAATGGGTCGACGGCGATGACTTCTAACCCTGACTGGATGGCGCTGTTTCGAAGCTGAATCGGATCGACGTCTCTATGATCACCAGCGTATTGAATGCCGTCCAAGCCCAGTGCTTGCGCTTTGTTGATCACGTCCTGAGCCGCAGTGAGCCCCAATGTCCAAGTCACAATGCTAATGCTCATCCTAGATTTCTCCCCTAAAAATCTCATCTAAGGCATTCGAATATGCAATGCTCACGTGGTTCAGAGAGATACAAGCCTGGACTGCATTGGAGGCTCACAATCGAGCCCCCAACACACGCCGCCTTAGGAAGACGTGAGGTCTCAGGCGGTCATTACGGTGACCGACTTGGTGACCAGGTACGGCTCAAGAGCCTCTGGGCCACCTTCCGAGCCGTAGCCCGAGTCTTTAACACCGCCAAACGGCATTTCAGGAACCGGAGTCGAAGGCTGGTTGATCCAGAGCATGCCCACTTGGAGAGTTTGGGTAAGAAGGTGAACGTTGCGATATGAACGCGTGAAAGCATAACCGCCCAGGCCGAATGGGAGACGGTTGGCCTCAGCTATCGCTTCCTCAATATGATCGAATCCACGTACAGCTGCGATCGGACCAAACGGTTCTTGAGAAAGCACTTCAGCATCCAACGGAACATCTGCTAGAACAGTTGGGGCGAAGAAGTTGCCTGTCGAGCCGATTCGCTCACCACCAGTCGCTACCGTCGCGCCCGATTTACGTGCGTCTTCAACCAAACCTGCGATTGCCTCTACTCGACGAGCATTCGCTAGAGGCCCATAGTTAACTCCATCTTCGAGGCCATTACCGATTTTGAGGCCTTCAGCGTATGCGACCATGCCTTTCACAAAGGCATCTTTGATGCTGTTATGCACCAAGAATCGTGTCGGGGAGATGCACACCTGACCGGCGTTCCGGAATTTAGAGGCGCTTGCCACCTGGATAGCTAACTCCAAATCGGCATCCTCGGCGATGATCACTGGTGCGTGTCCACCCAGCTCCATCGTCGCCCGCTTCATGTGCAGGCCAGCCAGGGCAGCCAACTGTTTACCGATCGCAGTGGAACCGGTGAAGGTGATTTTGCGGATCACTGGGTGCGCGATAAGGTATTTGGAGATCTGGTCGGGGTTACCGTACACCAGACCGATAACTCCCTTTGGTACACCTGCGTCGGCAAATGCACGAATCAGTTCGGCTGGTGAACGCGGGGTCTCTTCAGGAGCCTTCACCACGAAAGAGCAACCTGTTGCCAATGCAGCACAGAGCTTACGAACCACCTGGTTAACCGGGAAATTCCATGGCGTAAAGGCTGCTACCGGGCCAACTGGCTCCTTTACGACAATTTGGCTAGCGTTGATATTGCGAGGAGGAACTACACGACCATAAACGCGACGACCTTCCTCGGCAAACCACTCAATGATATCTGCCGCAGAGTTGACTTCGATACGCGACTCCAGCAATGGTTTGCCCTGCTCTTGAGTCATGTACCGGGCGATCGTTTCGGCCCGCTCCCGAATGATGGAAGCGGCTTTGCGCATGATGGCAGATCGCTCGTATGCAGGTACATTACGCCAGACATCGAATCCAGCCTGTGCCGCATTAACAGCTTGTACAAGGTCACCTTCAGACGCATGGGCAACGGTACCAATTCTCAAACCGGTTGCGGGGCTAACAACATCAATAGTTGATCGACCTTCAGCATCACGCCACTCTCCATTGATGAAAAGTTGAGTATCTGGGTACGTCTCATTAATCATAAATCACCTTTTTAATTGTTAGCTGAGTGCCTAGACCCTTGCGGTATCATGGCATGTGATTCGCGGTGAATCCGCCTAAAAATACACGGCAATCAAGACAGTTTAAAACTGACTCGCAGAATCATTAAAACGACTTTTTTTCCTTCATCCAGTCCTTATCATTGCAAAACCAGGTCTACCCTTATCCTAGAGCCAGCCAAGGATTATCAGATCCACGCAAGCTTTAGGGATGGTCTGAAGTAGTCAGGTATTTCTGGCTGACTCCAGCCCTTGCCGATTTCAAAACGGTAATTCGGCTAAAAAACGATCAAATCATCCCCTCTTTCCGGATTTATAGCCGGCGCGAGCACCTCGCGCCGGCCATTTCCCGCATTACAGACGCACCTCTCCTGCATTCGTCAGCAAATGTCGGCGCGCCATCCACAGGTTCGACAGCGCGAACAGTGTCACCAACTGCGCGGTGTTCTTCGCCAGGCCACGCAAGCGTGTCTTCACGTAGCCGAATTGGCGCTTGATCACCCGGAACGGGTGCTCGACTTTGGCGCGCACCTGGGCCTTGGATTTCTCGATCTTGCGCTTGGCTTTGTACAGCGCACTGCGCTTACTCAGCTTCTTGTACGTACTGCGGCGGGCCGCAATCTGCCAGATCACCTCCCGGCCTTCATGTTCCGGGCGTTTCTCTACGCCGGTGTAACCCGCGTCGGCGCCGACCCTGTTTTCCTTTCCATGCAGCAGTTTGTCGACCTGGGTAACGTCAGCAACGTTGGCTGCCGTCCCCACCACGCTGTGCACCAGACCTGACTCGGCATCCGCGCCGATGTGAGCCTTCATGCCGAAGTGGTGAGTCGGCCACAGGAACTGCCCCCGTAGCCGCTCGCAGAACCGTACGTGACACTCTCGCGTCATACGGCTCCCGTTATCCAACCTGTTGCTCGGTTACTTGCCAGTGATAAAACAGTCGAGGGGCAGCCGTCTGCACCGTGTCCAACCATTGAGATATGCGCCGCTTGCGCCCGTGAAGTATTTTGTACTTACGACCGGCCCAACGCTTGAGTGCGCTATCGATATGTCGAAAGATGCCAAGCATGGCCGTCCGATAGAACGCGCCATAGTACTGCCACCAACCTTGTATCACTGGGTTGTAAAGCCGAGCCACAGCAGCCAGCGTCACGTGAGTTTGGCGGTTGACCCGCCACTCGCGCACTGCTCGCCGCATCCGCTTCAACGCTTGCGCACTGACTCCCGGCAGGAAGCTGGTGAAAAGGTTGTTCTGTTGGCCGATTGCCTTCCTGGGTCTAAAAGTGAAACCAAGGAAGGTAAAGCTCACATGCGGATACTCCGCGCGTCGATTGCTGTCCTTGCAGTACACGATTTTCGATTTCTCGGGATGCATCGTGAGACCACAAACTGCTAGACGTGAAGCGATTGAACGCATCACGTGTTCTGCCTGCCTCTCGCTACGACAATGCACTACCGCATCATCGGCGTACCGGGCAAAAGGACAGTTTGGGCTGTTTCGTTGCATCCAAGCGTCAAAGGTGTAATGCATGAACAGATTCATCAGCATGGGACTGATCACGCCGCCTTGCGGGGTGCCACGTTCGCGTTGAATGCGAACGCCATCTGCTGCCTCGAACGGAGCAACCAGCCATCGTTCGATGTACAGCAGTATCCAGTCCTCTTTGATATGGGTTCGCACCGCTTTCATCAGCAGTTCATGATCAATGTGATCAAAAGCCGCCTTGATATCAAACTCCACCACCCAGTCGTATCGCCAGCAGCGCTCGCGTGTGATCGCTATGGCCTGTTTGGCTGAACGCCCTGGTCGGTATCCATATGAGTCCGGATGGAAAAGCGCATCCAGCTTCGGCTCGATGAGGAGTTTGACTACAGTTTGTGCGATACGGTCGCTGACCGTAGGCACTCCCAGCCTGCGTATACCCCCCGATGCCTTCGGTATCTCAACAACCTTGACCGGCGGCGGGAAATAAGACCCCGACGACATTCGATTCCATAGCTTGTAAAGATTCTTCGGCAGGTTCCGCTCAAAATCGGCAATGGTCTCATCGTCGATTCCAGCAGCTCCCCGGTTGGTTCTGACCTGCTGATAGGCCTGGCGGCCTCAGGTTCCAAGTGCAACAGTCAGTTGATAATGTTGAGCCGATTGGTTGCCAGCAGTTGCAGATGATCCGTCAACACTTCAACAGGGAATTTCCAGCCCAATGTCTGACGAGGTCGGGTG
>NZ_MULM01000126.1:0-40259 GCF_002029345.1 Pseudomonas sp. VI4.1 | reverse complement strand
CGGTGAGTGCCAGCGAAGGCGCCCTCGAGCCTTGCACCGCCCATGACGACGCCTTCGCCGGCAAGCCGGGCTCCTACAGGGTGTGGCGTTGACCACAATTCATCGATACACCGCTGATCCCTGTAGGAGCTGGCTTGCCAGCGAAGGCGGCCTCAAGCCTTGCAGCGCCCATGACGACGCCTTCGCCGGCAAGCCGGGCGCCTACACAGGGGTTTGGCGGTCGTTCAGAACCCGAACTTGTCGCGCAACCCGTAATACCACGCCCCCAATGCCGCAAACGGTGTCCGCAGCATCTGCCCACCGGGAAACGGATAATGCGGCAGGTCGGCAAACGCGTCGAAGCGCTCCGCCTGGCCGCGCAACGCTTCAGCCAGGACCTTGCCCGCCAGGTGCGTATAGGTCACCCCATGGCCGCTACAGCCCTGGGAGTAGTAAATGTTGTCGCCCAGACGTCCGACCTGAGGCAGGCGCGACAGGGTCAGCAGGAAATTGCCGGTCCAGGCGTAATCGATCTTCACGTCCTTGAGCTGCGGAAAGGCTTTGAGCATCTTCGGCCGGATGATCGCTTCAATGTTCGCCGGATCCCGCGCGCCATACACCACGCCGCCGCCGAAAATCAGGCGCTTGTCGCCACTCAGGCGGTAGTAGTCGAGCAGGTAATTGCAGTCTTCGACGCAATAATCCTGCGGCAGCATGGCCCTGGCCAGTTCCTCGCCCAGCGGCTCGGTGGTAATCACCTGAGTTCCGCAGGGCATCGACTTGGCCGCCAGCTCCGGCACCAGATTGCCCAGATAGGCGTTGCCGGCAACGATGATGAACTTGGCCCTGACTGTGCCCTGTGGCGTATGCACCCGCGGATTCGCCCCGCGCTCGATGCGCACCGCCGGCGACTGCTCATAAATAGTGCCGCCCAGCGACTCGACGGCCGCGGCTTCGCCCAGCGCCAGGTTCAGCGGATGAATGTGCCCGCCACTCATGTCGAGCATGCCGCCGATGTATTGATCGCAGGCCACCACTTCACGGATCCGGCGTTGATCCATCAGCTCCAGCTGGGTGTGACCGAAACGCTCCCACAGGCGCTTCTGGGCTTCCAGGTGCCCCATCTGCTTGGCGGTGATGGCCGCGAACACGCCGCCATCCTTCAGGTCGCACTGGATATTATATTTGGCAACCCGCTCGCGAATGATCCGTCCACCCTCGAACGCCATCTGCCCCAGCAACTGAGCCTGCTTGGGCCCGACAGTGCGCTCGATCACATCGATGTCGCGGCTATAGCTGTTTACGATCTGCCCGCCATTGCGCCCCGACGCGCCAAAACCCACCTTCGCCGCCTCCAGGACCGTCACCCGGAAACCGTTTTCCAGCAGAAACAGGGCAGAGGACAGGCCGGTGTACCCGGCGCCGATCACACAGACATCAGTCTCTACGTCATCCTGCAGGGCCGGGCGCGGCGGAACCGCATTGGCCGAAGCGGCGTAGTAGGACTCGGGGTAGGGTGTGTGCGCCATCCTGCAGCCTCTGTTTAATATATTTTACGAGTGCATCGATCCTACCCGAGTTAAAAATCGGCCGCCAGCCACCGCAAATTCTTCTTTGCAGCAGCAAAATTAAATATTTTGCATATTCATAGGGTTAGCTCGAAAAAAGGTGTTGACACCCCTCGGGAATTCCGTAGAATGCCGCCACACAGCAGGCACGTAGCTCAGTTGGTTAGAGCACCACCTTGACATGGTGGGGGTCGTTGGTTCGAGTCCAATCGCGCCTACCAAACAAAATCCGCTCTGCTGGGCGGTCTGGAAGGGCTCACCGAAAGGTGAGCCCTTTTTTGTTGTCGATGGAAAAATCTCATCAGCGCTGAGGCTCGAAACGATTCACCGATCGTTCAGCAGTTCGGCGACCCCACGCGTGATGAATTCCAGGTTCTCATCGAGCTTGGTCAGAGAGCTGCGGATCCTGACGGCATCCTCGGCGGGGCCATGCAGTTGCTCGATCCAGAAGGAGAGCGCCTCGACGGACTCCGCAATGGCGAGCTGGTTTTCGTTGAGCTTGAATATCAGCGAAGGGATGAGGTCGTGGGTAGGCATGGCTGATTCCTCCTTTGAGTGAGGAAAGCGTAGCAGGCAAAAAAATCTGCAGTGCGCACGATCCTTCCCGCCTTCACTTGGCGTCAGTTGTCATTCGAGCCCATTACTTCAGCTGGCCATCGCGATTCGCAGTGCTACCGCGGCTTCAAGAAGCTTGTTCGCCTGGCTCGAGACAGCCGTTGCCAAGTCGTCATTTCCAGCGGCCTTGAGCATGGCTGCCAAATCCAGCAGCTTCCCCACCTCGATCTCCACGACGCGAACGGATTCGGTTATCTGGTATTGAAGTGAGTGCGCCATGCCATCAGCCCTCGTTCCGTCCGCTGTACCTCTTTCAATGAAGAGTCTTGGCCCTGCGACTTTCGCCGATTCTGATCCGGTCCAGTGCCCGGTTCAGAGCATCCAGGGCATCGAGGAGGGCTTTCGCTTCGGTCTCTCGACCCTCTCCCCAAAGACGTTCAGCCATTTTATTCATGGCCTGGATGGCGCTCTCTATTTCAGCAGCGGTTGCTGTGCTGGTGTCTGTCGGCCGTTTCTTGGTCATTGTCAGAATTTTTGCAGTGCCTGCACGAAAAAAGGGGGGGCGCGAAAAAAGCGTAAAAAAGGGGGGCGGGGTGATTTTCCAGAAAGGAACGGAAAAATAAAACCGTTCTTTTTTTTGCCTCTGCCGGGCGGTCTGGAAGGGCTCACCGAAAGGTGGGCCCTTATTTGTCTGGCTTGAATTTATACAGCGCGTTCAAAAAGTATCGGGTTGGTTCACGCCGGGTCATGTGAACGCCTGGAGCGTCCTGTTTCTGGCTACGATTCTCCCTCTCTAGCCCGATCCTTGTCACCACCTGTCTTCTCCCGCTATTGAATAATTGCAACTGATCCTCCGCCTCCACCTATGGTGCCACCGCCACCGCCACCGGTTCCCGTTCCTGACTGGGACCCCCCAGATGAGCCGAGTGACGAGGTGCTGGCCGAGTCACCATCGGAATCATCGTCATCACGGGTGCTGGCGTAACCGCCGGCAATCGCGAACCGTCTAAGCAGGAGGTCATAACTGACGATAGCCGCTGCATTTTTGCCTTGGTAGCCAACACCCACGGGGATCCCGAACATTGGGGTAACGGCAAAGGGGTAGTAGCTGACACCGGCCGACGCGATGGCGCTATTTTCATCCCGGCTGGAAGTTGCATGAAGTGTGAAGCCGATGCCGGTATTGGCGCCAAAGGCATAAGTCAAACCAGCAAAAGCGCCTATATCGGCAAGTGCGATCGGTGCCGCACAAGAGACAAGTGCAGCAGCTAAAATAATGTTTTTCATATCTGTTACCCCAAGGAAGCTCTGGAAAAGTCCTCTTTCTCTCAGCCCACAAAAAGCAATAACTCTTGAGTTATGAAGTTGTTATTTTTAGATCGGCTCCTTCGAGCCGGATGGGGATTTTCCAGGGCCCCAACGTCGTTGCGACATGACGTGAGCTTAGGCTTGAAGGGGGGACTTTCAAGACCGTTCGTCGGCAGGTTTCTGCCAGAGATGCTGCGCTCGATGGTCCCGGATAGAGGCCGCCGGGCTTTGCGCCAGGCTGAGCGGCTCTCATGCAACACAACCTGCAAAGGAGGGCGAATGTGCCATGCGCAAATTCAACCTGAAGCTCCTGAACGACGCCGATGACGCGTGCCCCGAAGTACTAAAGGGAGCGACGAACCCATCAAGGTCACAGATGCAATTTTTGTTGAAAACGGTTTTTTGGCAGGGTGTTACGGATATTCCAATTCTGAAGAAATATATTCGGCTGACTCTTTCGAAATCCTTTCAGCCTCCAGCTTCATCGCCTCGGCTATTTGCCAGGAGATGACACGCTTGAGTGCGGCTGCAGAGACTTCCTCGACAAGGCCTTGCTCGGCGAGGAAATCGACGCTCATCAAGCTATCGAAGCCGGCCTTTTTTATCGGTCGGATTCTTGTTCAGGAACACGGGCTATCGGCAATTCGGGCGTAAACTAGCCAGGCTACCTCATCAAAAGGAGCCGCTTATGATCGCCGATCAAACCAACAAACAGACCGCTGATACCCGAACTGTCTGGGATCAGTACTTCTGCGCTGCGTTGATTGCAGAAAGCAACCTGACGGCACCCGTTGTCGGAGGCGCTACGCACGAGGACAGGCAGAACCTGTTGATTGAAAGGGCCAAGGCCCTCGCCGACAAGATGATGGAAAACCGAAAATAACCGGAGCCCAGCCATCGCGCTGGGCTCTTTGCGTCCGGCGTGTCGACTCAGGTGATCAAGTCTACGGTGCCGCTCGCCAGGCGATAGACGCCGCCCACTATCTTCAACGAGCCTTTGCCCAGGGCATCGGTCAGCAAGGGCGAGGCATGTTTCAGGCGCTCCACCGAGTCTTTGACGTTTTGCACGGTGGCGTTTTCCATAAGGCTCCCGGGTTGACTGAGCACTTTCTCGATTGAGGGCTTGAGTGCGTCGGTCAGTTTCGGGATATGGCCAGGGAACACGGTGCGATCCTTGACGGCTTTGATGCCTGCGTCGATGGCGCCGCAGCTTTCGTGCCCGAGTACGAGGATCAAGGGTGCGCCGAGCACCGCGACGGCGTATTCGAGGCTGGCCAGCCCCTCGTCCGTGACGAAGTTGCCCGCGACACGTATGGCGAAAAGATCGCCTCGGGCGGTGTCGAATGCGTACTCGGGGGCAATGCGCGAGTCGGAGCAACCCAATACCGCCACGAACGGGTTCTGGCCGGAGACCAGGGCTTCTCGCTCATCCTTGAAGTCATGGGTCTTGGAATCGCCGGCAACATAACGTTGATTGCCTTCCATCAGTCTTTTCAGGGCATTGTCGGGGCTGATCGAGTTTTGCGGTTTGGGGGGAGGGGCGGTTTTCTCGGCAGCCCGGGCGACCTTGTCGGGCAGTGCACCGGCCAGTAGCAGGGCGCCTGCGCCCAGACCGGCCAGCCGAAGAAACCTACGACGACCACTCGCGATTTGCATAGCGTTTGAATCACATGATTCACACATGATCTTGTGTACTCGGGTCAGTTGGGGTGGGAACGACTTCGCATCAAGCACTGGTGCAGCGACGAGCTGTCAGCGCTTGTGGGGTGGAGTCTAGCCGCGATCCGCCTGACGATTGACGCTTTGAGCGTTAGATGAGATTGCTGCGCGATGCACGCCCTCATGACATGCGCTACTACTGAAAGGCTGATTCATTTCGTCCTGACAGGAGTACTTCGATGCTGGCTCACTGGGTTCTGGCGGCGGTTCATCTCTTGGCGTTTGCCCTGGGCTTCTGGGCGGTGCTCTCCCGTGGCACGGCGCTTCGACGCCTGGTTGCCGGGGCCGGGGAGGCTCGCAGCGTATTGATCGCGGACAATCTGTGGGGGCTCTCGGCCGCCGTGCTGTTGGTCACTGGTGGGATGCGAGCTTTTGGCGGGTACGAGAAGGGCGCTGATTATTATCTTCATCAGCCGTTGTTCCACCTCAAAATGACATTTTTCGTGCTTATTCTGTTGCTGGAAATCGCACCGATGGTGACGCTGATCAAATGGCGCAGGGCGCGGGCGCGAGGCGCGGCGATCGATACCGGCCGTGCGCAGCTGTTTGCACGGATCAGTCATATCGAAGCGATGCTGGTGTTGCTGATGGTGGTGGCGGCCACGGGTATGGCGCGGGGCGTGACCTTTGGTTAACCGAACGCCAGGGCGCGCTTGTTCGGGGTGAGCCCGAGGCGTCTGGTATTCAGGGTATGAAGCAGGATCGGCTTCACGTTCTCGACTGCATCGCCCGTAGGTGCCATGGTCATCGAGAAGGATGTGAGAAATGAAAGGCGATGCGAGGCATGAATCTCTAGCCAGCCATGGTTCCGGGGTGAACGGGCTGGCTACCGACTACAGCAGGACTCAGGACTGTGGCTTGTCCGGGGCGGTCAGGCCAGCCTGGATACGCTGATAAATTTCTTCGCGGTGCACGGCAACGTCTTTCGGAGCGTTGATGCCGATCCTGACTTGCTGGCCGCTAACGCCCAGGATGGTGATCGTAATGTCATCACCAATGTTTATGCTTTCACCGACTTTGCGGGTGAGTATCAGCATGGTCTTCTCCTTGATTGCTTTGTGGGGCACCTGATTCGGACAGTGCAGAGGTCGGTGGTCTATATAGATTAGTGCGAAGTCTCACAGTTTGGGTGCCTCTTTCTGACGCGCAGATGCTGCATTAATTCCCAAGGTGTAACTATACAGAGGCCGCAACCATGATTCTCGTTGTTTTGAGTCGATTTTGCGGCACTCGGGAAGTATTCATGGATGCTAAAATCTGCGCTTTAGGCATCCAGAGGGAAGCGTTGTGCGCAAAATGGTCTTGGTAATCGCGGTACTGGCACTGGCGGGATGCGGTGAGGGCAAGCGCCCTGACGTGCCAAAGCCGCAGACAACAGCGGCGACCGCACCGGTGGCGGCCTCTGCACCCCAGTGGGATCTGGAGGTGCGAGGCGAAATAACCCAGGCTGTCAGCGACCTCAGCGGCTGGCTGATCGAGCATAGTTTCGTATCCAGTGTCGTCAAGGAAAACGGCAAGACGCGGATTCTGCTCGGGCCATTCAATTCCAGGGCCGAGGCCGAGGCCAAGCAGGCTGAAGTAGCCGCGGCGCTCACCCGGGCGAAAAAACAGAACATCGAATTGCTGGTCGTCGAACACACAGCGCCCCTGTAGGACGCTGCCCCCCTGTAGGAGCGAGCATGCTCGCGAAGCCCTCAAGGGCGACGCGTTCATTCAGACGATATGCGTCATCGTTGACGTCCATCGCGAGCAAGCTTGCTCCTACAGCGCCAGCACCGAACGCTTAACCGCACGCCTTCATATCCACCGGGCCGACAAACTCGTTGCCGCGCCCCATCACGCAGCCCACGCTCTGGTTGCGCTGACGTTCCCAGGCCTCGACCGGATAGGTTTTATTCCAGGCTTCGTACAGTTGCCGATCCTGTTTCGACAGGCGCAAACCATACTGCTTGCTCATGTAGAAGTACGTCCGGGCGATCATGCCGCGAATGGAAGGGCGAGGCATGACCTTCTTCGCCTTGAAGTCGACCTGGGTCAGGCACGAACCGTATTGACCGGTTTGCACCGGCAGCCAGCCGAAACTGAAATTGCTGCGATCGCCGTTCACCTCGCCGATGCTCGGCACCAGGTTATGCAGGTCGGCCTCGGCCTTCTGGTAGACCGGATCGTAGCGCGTGCAGTTCTTGCGCCCGCCTTCTTGCCAGCACTGACGCTGATGGCCGATCTGCCAGGCCGGGACAATGTGTTCCCACTCGATGCGGGACGCACGCTTGGCGTTTTTGCGCGGGACATATCCGCAGGCCGCGAGATTGACCTTGTTGCCGGAGTATTTGCAGCCGCAATAAAACTCGGTGGATTGCGGGGCGTACAACTTCCAGGCGACTTTCTTGGCTTCGCTGAAGGTGCGTGGGGCGCCCGCCTGGGCGCCAAGGGTGATCAGCAGAAACAGCAAAGCAAACCAGCGGACACTCATCGACTCAATCTTCCTTCGGCACAACCCAGAAAATCTGCACGCCGCCATCGTCGCGATAAGCGAGGGTGACGTTGTCGTTCTCATCGATTTCTTCGAGCAGCTGTTCCCACTCGTCCACGGGTTCGTCCGGCAGACGGAAGATCAAGGCGGCTTTGGCTTTTTGCGCGGAGGGGGAGTTGATGATTTTCTGCACGCGAAGACCCATGCGTACATAGGTGTCGGGAGAAACAGGGGTAGAGGCCACAGGATTATCCTTATTAAGCTGTACGTGCATACAGTATTTAACTGTAGGCATTTTCGCAACTACTTAAAATTCAAGAAATTCCTCTGACAGCGGTTTTTCGCTTTTGATGTAGGACGGCGGAGATTTTTATTGGGGTCAAACCACTCGCCAAAAGGGCGAGTGGTGAGCGATGCCCGACCGGAACCGGTCGGGCGAGGGCGCATCAATATTCCCAGAACATCCGTTGCAGCTCTTTGCTGTCGTTGGTCTTGGTCAGCGCGACCATGGCCAGGATGCGAGCCTTCTGCGGGTTCAGGTCGTGGGCCACGACCCAGTCGTACTTGTCGTCAGGCTGTTCGGCGTTGCGCAGCACGAAGCCGCCGGCGTTGACGTGGGAGGAGCGGATGATCTGCACGCCGTCCTTGCGCAAGGCCTGCAGGGCTGGCACCACCCGCGAAGAGACCGAGCCGTTGCCGGTGCCGGCGTGGATGATGGCTTTGGCGCCCGACTGCGCCAGGGCTTTGTAGGCGGTATCGCTGACGTTGCCATAGGAGTAGGCGATTTCGACGTTCGGCAGGCTCTCGATGGTTTTGATGTCGAATTCCGAATCCATGGTGTGGCGCTTGGCCGGCAGGCGGAACCAGTAGGATTTGCCTTCCACGACCATGCCCAGTGGGCCCCAGGCGCTTTTAAACGCTTCGGTCTTGATGTTGATCATCTTGCTGACGTCGCGACCCGACTGGATTTCGTCGTTCATGGTCACCAGTACGCCTTTGCCTCGCGCTTCCTTGCTGCTGGCCACGGCCACGGCGTTGTACAGGTTGAGCATGCCGTCGGCAGACATTGCGGTGCCCGGGCGCATGGAGCCGACGACGATGATCGGCTTGTCGGTTTTTTCCACCAGGTTCAGGAAATAGGCGGTTTCTTCCAGGGTGTCGGTGCCGTGGGTGATGACGATGCCATCGACGTCGTTGCTGTCGGCCAGCTCAGCGACACGCCGACCCAGTTGCAGCAGGTTGTCGTTGGTGATG
This sequence comes from Pseudomonas sp. VI4.1, assembly GCF_002029345.1. Lineage (NCBI taxonomy): Bacteria > Pseudomonadati > Pseudomonadota > Gammaproteobacteria > Pseudomonadales > Pseudomonadaceae > Pseudomonas > Pseudomonas sp. VI4.1. Next base: position 31,403 of record NZ_MULM01000126.1, on the reverse strand, counting down.
CTTTCGGAGGCGATCTGCATGACCTGTTCGCCTCGAACGTTGGCCAGCTGGCTCAGCTCAGGGACCCCGGCGATCAATTGTTCGATGCCGACTTTCGCCGCCTGGTAGGTCGCGCTATTGGCTGCGCTGGCACCGGCGCCGGCAATGGTGCCGCCCGTGGCCAGGATCACCACGTTGGCCAGTTTCTGTTGGGTCTGCGCTTCTTCTTTCGCCTGAAGGGCGGTGGGCAGGAGTAGCAGGAGGGCCAAGGCGCCCGGGACCAAGGTCTTGAAAACAGATGTCATTATTTTTCTCTCTTGTAGTTAGACGGTGCTGATGCAGGTTCATCTAGATACGCCCCAAGGCGAGCTGAACGCTGGGGTTTACCAGAGGGAGCAGGATTCATACCAGACATGCCTTGTAACGGAAATTACTCGTAACCTAATGATTTTTATCATTATTTTTTAAACATTTTTAAACTAACCAGCATTGGGTCGTCCGGATTTCCGAACGGCTGTGGCATTCGTGTTCGGCTCTCCGAGCGCCCGACGCCGGTTGGCATTGCCGATTTACCAGAATGCCTGTCTCTGCCATGCAAAATCACCAAACAGCGCTAGGCCGTCGTTGACAAATGTCGGCAGCATTCGCATAGTCCGGTTAACGCAAACGTTTGCGCCGCACTGCCGATGGCTTGATCAGCGGCGAGCGCGATGACCCTGTGCCAGTGCAAGCGTTGCTCACCATAATCATAAGATCGGAGTGAAACCATGAAGCTGCCATTCGCTGGACGTCTTCTTGCTGTCGCTATGCTGGCTGCCGCATCCGCCGCGTTGCCTGTCTCTTCGGCGCTCGCCGAAACCGCTGAAAAACCTAAAGTCGCGCTGGTCATGAAATCCCTGGCCAACGAATTCTTCCTGACCATGGAAGACGGCGCCAAGGCCTACCAGAAAGACCATTCCGGCGAGTTCGAGCTGATCTCCAATGGCATCAAGGACGAAACGGATACGGCGAACCAGATCCGGATCGTCGAGCAGATGATCGTGTCCAGGGTCAATGCGCTGGTCATCGCGCCAGCGGACTCCAAAGCCATGGTGCCGGTGATCAAGAAAGCGATGGATGCCGGCATCACCGTGGTCAACATCGATAATCAGCTGGACCCGGCGGTGGTCAAAAGCAAAAACATCACGGTGCCGTTCGTAGGCCCGGATAACCGCAAAGGCGCGCGCCTGGTGGGTGAGTACCTGGCGAAACAGCTGAAGGCCGGTGACGAAGTCGGCATCATCGAAGGTGTCTCCACCACGACCAACGCCCAGGCCCGCACCGCAGGCTTCAAGGATGCGATGGACGCGGCGCAGATCAAGGTCGTCTCCTTGCAGTCCGGTGATTGGGAAATCAACAAGGGCAACCAGGTTGCCGCCTCCATGCTCAGCGAATACCCGAACATCAAGGCCTTGCTGGCGGGCAACGACAGCATGGCCGTCGGCGCGGTGTCTGCCGTGCGTGCCGCCGGCAAGGCCGGCAAGGTACAAGTGGTCGGCTACGACAACATCAACGCCATCAAGCCCATGCTCAAGGACGGTCGCGTGCTGGCCACCGCCGACCAGTTCGCGGCCAGGCAGGCGGTGTTCGGCATCGAGACCGCGCTGAAGATCATCAAGGGTGAGAAAGTCGACAGCGGCGTCAATGGCGTCATTGAAACGCCGGTAGAGCTGGTGACCCAGTAGTCCTTCTGGCGCCACAAACTGTGCTCGCCCGTCCGGGCGGGCACGTGGAGAGTTTTATGTCAGTTTTCGCCCCGAACGCTGTCCTCTCGGTCAGCGGCATCGGCAAGACTTACGCGCAACCGGTCCTGACCGGCATCGATCTGACGCTGCTGCGCGGTGAAGTGCTGGCCCTGACCGGCGAGAACGGCGCCGGCAAAAGCACGTTGTCGAAAATCATTGGCGGGCTGGTGGCGCCGACCACCGGCCAGATGCAGTTTCAGGGCCAGGATTATCGCCCCGGCAGCCGGACCCAGGCCGAAGACCTGGGCATCCGCATGGTCATGCAGGAGCTCAATCTGCTGCCGACCCTGTCGGTAGCGGAAAACCTGTTTCTGCACAATCTGCCCAGCCAGGGTGGCTGGATCAGCCGCAAGCGATTGCGCAAGGCGGCGATCGCGGCCATGGCCCAGGTCGGGCTCGACGCCATCGACCCCGACACCCTGGTCGGCGAACTCGGCATCGGCCACCAGCAAATGGTCGAGATCGCGCGCAACCTGATCGGCGACTGCCATGTGCTGATTCTCGACGAGCCGACCTCGATGCTCACCGCCCGCGAAGTCGAAATGCTGTTCGAGCAGATCACCCGCCTGCAGGCGCGCGGCGTCTCGATCATCTACATTTCCCATCGCCTCGAAGAACTGGCACGGGTCGCCCAGCGCATCGCGGTATTGCGCGACGGCAACCTGGTCTGCGTCGAGCCGATGGCCAATTACAACAGTGAGCAGCTGGTTACCTTGATGGTCGGTCGTGAACTCGGCGAACAGATCGACATGGGCCCGCGCCAGATCGGCGCGCCAGCGTTGACGGTCACCGGCCTGACCCGTTCCGACAAGGTTCGCGACGTGTCCTTCGAAGTGCGGGCCGGCGAGATCTACGGGATTTCCGGTTTGATCGGGGCAGGGCGCACCGAGTTGCTGCGCCTGATCTTCGGCGCTGATACGCCAGACAGCGGCAGCGTGGCACTGGGCTCGCCGGCGCGGGTCGTCAGTATCCGTTCGCCGGCGGATGCGGTCGGTCACGGCATCGCCCTGATCACCGAAGACCGCAAGGGCGAAGGCCTGCTGCTGACCCAATCGATCAGCGCCAATATCGCCCTGGGCAATATGCCGGTGATTTCCAGCGGCGGCTTCGTCAAAAACACTGACGAGATCGCCCTGGCCCAGCGTCAGATCGACGCCATGCACATCCGCAGTTCCAGTCCCACCCAGTTGGTCTCCGAGTTGTCCGGCGGCAACCAGCAGAAAGTCGTGATCGGTCGCTGGCTGGAGCGCGACTGCTCGGTGATGCTGTTCGATGAGCCGACCCGCGGCATCGACGTCGGCGCCAAGTTCGACATCTATGCCTTGCTCGGCGAGTTGACCCGTCAGGGCAAGGCGCTGGTGGTGGTGTCCAGCGACCTGCGCGAACTGATGCTGATCTGCGACCGCATCGGCGTGCTCTCGGCGGGGCGTCTGATCGACACGTTCGAGCGTGACAGCTGGACCCAGGATGACTTGCTCGCCGCCGCATTCGCCGGCTATCAAAAACGTGATGCGCTGCTCAACGAAGCAGCGCCGAGGGATCTTTCATGACGACTGCTACGTCCGCCGGCAAACGCAGTGGCAACTTCTATGGCCTCGGTACCTACCTGGGCCTGGCCGGTGCCTTGCTGGCCATGGTCGCGCTGTTCTCGGTCCTGAGCAGCCATTTTCTGTCGTACGACACCTTCAGTACCCTGGCCAACCAGATCCCGGACCTGATGGTGCTGGCGGTCGGCATGACGTTCGTGTTGATCATCGGCGGCATCGACCTCTCGGTCGGTTCGGTGCTGGCGCTCGCGGCATCGACGGTCAGCGTGGCGATTCTCGGCTGGGGCTGGAGCGTATTGCCGGCGGCGCTGTTGGGGATGGGCGCCGCGGCGTTGGCGGGAACCATTACCGGTTCGATCACCGTCGCCTGGCGGATCCCGTCGTTCATCGTGTCCCTGGGCGTGCTGGAAATGGCCCGTGGCGTGGCGTATCAGATGACCGGCTCGCGCACGGCCTACATCGGTGACGCCTTCGCCTGGCTGTCCAACCCGATCGTCTTTGGCATTTCGCCGTCGTTCATTATCGCCTTGCTGATCATCGTCATTGCCCAGGCCGTGCTGACCCGTACCGTGTTCGGTCGCTACCTGATCGGCATCGGCACCAACGAAGAGGCGGTGCGCCTGGCCGGGATCAATCCCAAACCCTACAAGATCCTCGTGTTCAGCCTGATGGGGCTGCTGGCCGGTGTCGCCGCGCTGTTTCAGATCTCCCGGCTGGAAGCGGCGGACCCGAATGCCGGCTCCGGCCTGGAGCTGCAAGTGATCGCCGCGGTGGTGATCGGCGGCACCAGCCTGATGGGCGGCCGCGGTTCGGTCATCAGTACCTTCTTCGGCGTACTGATCATTTCGGTACTGGCCGCCGGACTGGCGCAGATCGGCGCGACCGAACCAACCAAACGCATCATCACCGGCGCGGTCATCGTGGTGGCGGTGGTGCTTGATACTTATCGCAGTCAGCGCGCAAGCCGGCGGACCTGAGTCATGGCAACAATCAAGGATGTGGCAGCGCTGGCGGGAATTTCCTACACCACCGTGTCCCACGTGGTGAACAAGACCCGGCCAGTCAGCGAAGAAGTACGGGTCAAGGTCGAGGCCGCCATCAAGACGCTCGACTACGTGCCCAGTGCGGTGGCCCGCTCGCTCAAGGCGAAAACCACGGCGACCATTGGCCTGTTGGTGCCCAATAGCCTCAACCCGTACTTCGCCGAACTGGCGCGGGGGATCGAGGATTACTGCGAGCGCAATGGCTATTGCGTGATCCTGTGCAATTCCGACGACAACCCGGACAAGCAGCGCAGCTACCTGCGGGTGTTGTTGGAGAAGCGTATCGACGGCTTGATCGTGGCGTCGGCCGGCGGCGATGCGGGACTGGCGCAAGGCCTGGCCGGCGTGCGCACGCCGATGGTGATCGTCGACCGAGGGCTGGAAGGGGTCGATGCCGACCTGGTGCGCATCGATCACGAGTACGGCGCCTATCTGGCGACGAAGCACCTGCTGGAGTTGGGGCATCGGGACATTGCCACCATCGGCGGTCCGGCAAATACCAGCGTGGCGCAGATGCGTCTGGCCGGTTATTGCCGCGCCTTGCAGGAGGCCGGTGTCGCAGTGCCTCGTGAACGCATGCTGGAAAGCGACTTCACCAGCACCGGCGGTTACAGCGCCGCGGCGATCCTGCTGGAAAACAATCCGCCCAGCGCGATATTTGCCGGCAACGACATGATCGGCATCGGCGTGCTGCGGGCCGCCGCCGAGCGCAATATTCGAGTACCGACTGAACTGTCGGTAATCGGCTTCGACGATATCCAGATCAGCCGGTATGTGTATCCGGCGCTGACCACAGTCGGCCAGTCGATTCTGCAACTGGGCGAGATGGCCGCTGAAGTGCTGTTGCGCCGGATCGCCACACCGGCCATGGCCACTGATCAACGGATCGTGACGCCCAGTATTGTCCTGCGCGAATCGACGGCGCCGCTGGCCGGTGTGTTTGACCAATACCGCTGAATCGAAAGCTCTGGAAACCAAAAGCTCTGGAAAACAACAGCTCCGCTGAAACCGAATTGATGAGTGACGTATGCCAGCAAAAGTAGTGGTGATAGGCAGCCTGAACATGGACCTGGTAACCCGGGCACCGCGACTGCCCCGAGGCGGCGAAACGCTGATCGGCCAGTCGTTTGCCACGGTTCACGGTGGCAAGGGCGCGAATCAGGCGGTGGCTGCGGCTAGGCTGGGCGCGCAGGTGTCGATGGTCGGCTGCGTGGGCAGCGACGCCTATGGCGAGCAGCTGCGCGGGGCGCTGTTGGCCGAGCAGATCGATTGCCAGGCGGTCAGCGTGGTTGACGATTCCAGCGGCGTGGCGTTGATCGTGGTCGACGACAACAGCCAGCAACGCGATCGTGATCGACGCCGGGGCCAACGGCGCGCTGACGCCCGAAGTGATCGACCGTTTCGACCCGGTGCTGCAGGCGGCGGATGTGCTCATCTGCCAGCTGGAAGTGCCGGATGCCACGGTCGGCCATGCGCTCAAGCGCGGCCGCGAATTGGGCAAGACCACGATTCTCAACCCGGCGCCGGCCAGTCGCCCGCTGCCGGCGGACTGGTACGCGGCCATCGATTACCTGATTCCCAACGAAAGCGAGGCCTCGGCGCTCAGCGGTCTGCCCGTGGACTCCCTGGCCAGCGCCGAAACGGCCGCCGCCCGCTTGCTCGCCCTGGGTGCCGCCAAGGTGATCATCACCCTCGGTGCGCAGGGCTCGCTGTTTGCCAATGGCAGCGGCTTCGAACATTTTCCGGCGCTGCAGGTAAAGGCAGTCGATACCACCGCGGCCGGCGACACCTTCGTCGGTGGTTTCGCCGCAGCACTGGCGGCCGGCAAAAGCGAGGCCGAAGCGATCCGCTTCGGTCAGGTCGCTGCGGCGCTGTCGGTGACCCGTGCCGGTGCGCAACCCTCGATTCCCACCTTGTCCGACGTACAGGCCTTCAAAACACCATGAAGAAGACACCGTTGCTCAACGTCGCCCTGTCGCGACTGATCGCCTCCCTGGGCCACGGCGACCGGGTGGTGATTGGCGATGCCGGCCTGCCGGTGCCACCGGGCGTCGAGCTGATCGACCTGGCGCTGACCCACGGCATTCCGGATTTCGTCAGCACCTTGAAGGTGGTGCTCAGCGAAATGCAGGTCGAAAGCCACGTACTGGCCCAGGAGATTCTGCACAGGAAACCCTCGGCACTGGCGACCCTGGATGAACTGGACGCCGAAGGTGCGCTGGGTCGGCGTGAGCTGCTCAGCCATGACCAATTCAAGATCCTCAGCCGCCAGGCGCGGGCGATCGTTCGCACCGGCGAATGCCAGCCGTACTGCAACATCATTCTGGTGGCTGGGGTTACATTCTAACGGCCACGTTTTGACTGCCACGTTTTAACGTTTGAATCTTCAAGCACAAGGAGTGCGCCATGTACCGCTATGCTCAGAAACTGCACCTGCTACGGAGTCTTCTGCTTTTGTCCCTGATGACCGCAACAAGCGCCCAGGCGGCGCAAAGGATCGACCTGATCATCGACACCGACCCCGGTGCCGACGATGTGGTGGCCTTGCTGTTTGCCCTGGCCTCGCCGCAAGAACTGAACATTCGGGCGCTGACCACCGTCGCCGGCAATGTGCGCCTGGACAAGACTTCGCGCAATGCGCGGCTGGCCCGCGAGTGGGCAGGGCGCGAGGAGGTGCCGGTGTATGCCGGCGCGCCGAAACCGCTGATGCGCACGCCGATCTACGCCGAGGACATCCACGGCAAGGAAGGCTTGTCGGGTGTCGCCGTCCACGAGCCGAAGGCGGGCCTGGCCGAAGGCAACGCGGTCAACTATCTGATCGAGACCTTGAAGGCCGCCAAGCCCCACAGCATCACCATCGCCATGCTCGGTCCGCAGACCAACCTGGCGTTGGCCTTGATCCAGGAGCCCGCTATCGTCCAGGGCATCAAGGAGGTGGTGGTCATGGGCGGGGCGCACTTCAACGGCGGCAATATCACCCCGGTGGCCGAGTTCAACCTGTTCGCCGACCCGCAGGCCGCGGAGGTCGTGCTCAAGAGTGGCGTGAAGCTCATCTACCTGCCGCTGGACGTGACCCACAAGATTCTCACCAGCGAGGCACGCCTGAAGCAGATCGCGGCAATCGACAACACTGCCAGCAAACTGGTGAGCGATATTCTCAATGAGTACATCAAGGGCGACATGGAGCACTACGGCCTTGCGGGTGGCCCGGTGCATGACGCCACGGTGATCGCCTACCTGCTCAAGCCCGAGCTGTTCACCGGTCGTTCAGTGAACGTGGTGGTCGATAGCCGCGAAGGCCCGACTTTCGGCCAGACCATCGTCGACTGGTATGACGGCCTGGGTGCGCCAAAGAATGCCTTCTGGGTTGAAAGCGGCGACGCCCAGGGCTTCTTCGACCTGCTGACCGAGCGCCTGGCGCGCCTGAAATAAGCGGCTAGCCGCAGGTGCCAGCCTGCGGACTCAGTTCCTCGCTGTTTGTGCGATGCCCAGGTAATTTCCCGGGTACTTTTCGAACACCTGCGTGATGAATGAGCGGGAGGCTTCGGTTCCAAGCTCCTTGACCAATAAATCGATCGCAATGATTGCCAACTCTTCCGGGCTGCCGGGGCTATAGGAGCTATGGCCCTGTGGCCAGCTGGCTTTGATGTCGGCGTCGATGCGTACGGTGGTCATGAGGGGGCTCGTGAATTGGGGAAAGTCTGAGGGTGAAGTTAACCATTTTGCGCGACGTTTGGCACTCCGACTTAGGCATGAGGGGAGGGCTATGCGACACTTGGCCTTTGATGGATTTTCAAGGACCGTGCTGTGCAGATCGATTTGAACACTCCTGACGGCTTGACCCTTGAAGCCGTGCGCCAGCTGCTGGCCTCTGCCAGCGATGATGAGCACACGCAACTGCGGGTCACCAAGGGCGGCATCGCCTACATTTCGTCGGGCGTCGTGGGGGGCACCGATATCGACGGACTCTTGTTTCGCCTGGAAACCTGGGCCAAGGGCTCCGGTTATGTCGGGCGTGTCGCGGCCAGCGATGAGGTCTGGGTCATGCAGATCTTCAATGCGCTGAAACAGAACTGGCCCAATCCGCCCTTCGACTACATCGATGTCTATTGAGACTTGTTCATATTCAGTCATGATTACGCGGTGGACAGCCGGCGATGCTCAGGCAAACTCGCCGCTTTTCATGATCGAGGGCGGGGTGCTATTACGCCCTGGGAAACCAAACGCCAGATTGGCGGTCGCACGATCTCAGCTCAACTATTGAAAAAAGGAGGCTTCATGCCTTGGAAGCTCGCGTCATTGGGTACTTTGCTGGCCGCTGCCATGTTGGCCGGTTGCAGCACTACCTCCACCGAGTCGACAACAGACCCTGCCACGACCAGTGAGACGGGGCACAGCCGTTGTGAGGCAAAAGCTGCCGAATTCGCCATTGGCAAAAAAGCTTCGCCCGAACTGCTGGAGCAGGCGCGTACCCGCGCAGGCGCACAGAACGCACGTTTCCTGCTGCCCTCCGACATGGTGACGCTGGAGTACCGCTCCGATCGCCTGAACCTGAACACCGATGCCAGTCGGGTGGTCACCCGCGTCAACTGCGGCTGATCGCTGCGCTTTTGTTGCGCCCATAAAAAACCCCGTCACATGGACGGGGTTTTTTTAGTGCGCCAGAAACTTACTCTGGGCGGACTTGTGCAGCTTGCATACCCTTTTGGCCTTTCTCAGCCACGAAGGAAACGGTCTGGCCTTCTTTCAGGCTTTTGAAACCGTCGCTTTCGATAGCTTTGAAGTGTACGAACAGGTCGTCACCGCCACCTTGAGGAGTGATGAAGCCGAAGCCTTTTTCATCGTTGAACCATTTAACGGTGCCGGTTTGGCGATTAGACATGGTGTATCTCCAAGAAACATATATTTTCAGTAGTGCTGTGCTGCTCAGGCCAACTGGGCACACCGGGGTATCATAGTCGAAATGTTCGCTTTGGGAGCCCCCCGGACGTGCTGTTTGTCCTACAGTAGCGCATTCTTTGTTGCTTTGTATGGCTGAAAGCCCCGGTTTAAAAGGCTTTCAGCCGAAAGTAAAGACGATAAAAAAACCTGTAAAACCTGAAAAAATCATCGGAAAAAACCCGTTTCGGGGGCTTTTCATCGTCGATCGAGGCCGCGAAAGCCGTCAGTCAGGCTTACTTTTTCGCCTTGGAATCGGGCTTGCAGGCGGCAATCTTGGTCAGCGCTTTTTGTTTCAGGGCGTCGCTGGCGGTGTTGTCCATCAGTGACTGAATGTCAGCCGCCGGGTAAGACTTGATCGCGTCAGCCCCGCAAGCACAGTGAGATTTCGCTGCGGCCGCGCCGATCTGAGGGGTGGCTGCCTCGGTGCACTGAGCCATGTATTTCTCGCGCTCGCCCTTTGGCCAATCGGCATGGGCGGCCAGTGGCAGCAGCAGGACGACGGGGGCGATTACCGCGAATAAACGATTCAGACGCATGCTCGGATGCTCCTTGTGGGTCAATGTCTTGTTATCTGAGGGGTAAAGCGGGGTTCAAGTTCAGCACTCTGGCATAAAAACCGCTGATTTGCCCCCGTAGCGGTCCGGCTGCGGCGACGACCGTTCATCTGTGCTAGCATGCCTCGCTCGGGCTTTTGCAGGCTCCGGATGACTTTCAGTCCCGGTGGCGGCAAAGGCGCGACAAAATCCTGATTTGAATCCCAGTCACTCTGGTTCGGTTTTCCGGTTGGCCGCAAGGCTCCTGCCGCTGTAAGGCAGGCGTTCGTCATTGAATGGCCTGGACCGGATCTTGTACTGGCTCATCCCAACCCACGTGACCTTTGGTAGGGGTCACCACTAGGAGAGGAGGCGCCATGCCAACTATTACTCTTCCCGACGGCAGTCAACGTTCATTCGATCACCCGGTTTCCGTAGCCGAGGTCGCCGCATCCATTGGTGCCGGTCTGGCCAAGGCCACCGTGGCCGGCAAGGTCGATGGCAAGCTGGTCGACGCCAGCGACATCATCAGCAGCGATGCTACGCTGCAAATCATCACGCCAAAGGATGAAGAGGGGCTGGAGATCATTCGCCACTCTTGCGCCCACCTGGTCGGCCACGCGGTCAAGCAGCTGTACCCGACGGCCAGGATGGTCATCGGCCCGGTCATCGACGAAGGCTTCTATTACGACATCGCCTTTGAACGTCCCTTCACCCCGGACGACCTGGCCGCCATCGAACAGCGCATGCAACAGCTGATCGAAAAAGATTACGACGTGATCAAGAAAGTCACTCCGCGCGCCGAAGTGATCGAAGTGTTCACGGCCCGCGGCGAAGACTACAAGCTGCGCCTGGTCGAGGACATGCCGAACGAGCAGGCCATGGGCCTGTACTATCACGAAGAATACGTCGACATGTGCCGCGGTCCGCACGTGCCGAACACACGCTTCCTGAAATCCTTCAAGCTGACCAAGCTGTCCGGCGCCTACTGGCGTGGCGATGCCAAGAACGAGCAATTGCAGCGCGTCTACGGCACCGCCTGGGCCGACAAGAAGCAGCTGGCGGCTTACATCCAGCGCATCGAAGAAGCCGAGAAGCGCGATCACCGCAAGATCGGCAAGCGCCTGGGCCTGTTCCATACCCAGGAAGAGTCGCCGGGCATGGTGTTCTGGCACCCGAACGGCTGGACCTTGTACCAGGTGCTCGAGCAGTACATGCGCAAGGTGCAGCGCGACAACGGTTACCTGGAGATCAAGACGCCGCAAGTCGTTGACCGCAGCCTGTGGGAGAAATCCGGGCACTGGGCCAACTACGGCGACAACATGTTCACCACCCAGTCGGAAAACCGCGACTACGCGATCAAGCCGATGAACTGCCCGTGCCACGTGCAGGTGTTCAACCAGGGCCTGAAAAGCTACCGCGAGTTGCCGATGCGCCTGGCCGAATTCGGTGCTTGCCACCGTAACGAGCCATCGGGTGCGCTGCACGGCATCATGCGCGTGCGTGCGTTCACCCAGGACGACGCCCACATCTTCTGCACCGAAGAGCAGATGCAGGCCGAATCCGCGGCGTTCATCAAGCTGACCATGGACGTTTATGCCGACTTCGGCTTCAAAGACGTCGAGATGAAACTGTCCACTCGTCCGGAAAAACGCGTCGGTTCCGACGAATTGTGGGATCGCGCCGAAGCGGCATTGGCTGCAGCCCTTGATAGTGCAGGGCTGCCGTACGATCTGCAGCCAGGCGAAGGTGCGTTCTACGGTCCGAAGATCGAATTCTCGCTGAAAGATTGCCTTGGCCGTGTCTGGCAGTGTGGTACCCTTCAGCTCGATTTTAACCTGCCTGTCCGTCTGGGAGCCGAATACGTCTCCGAAGACAACAGTCGCAAGCACCCGGTGATGTTGCACCGGGCGATCCTGGGCTCCTTCGAACGTTTCGTCGGAATCCTGATCGAGCACTACGAGGGTGCGTTCCCTGCGTGGCTGGCTCCGACCCAGGCAGTGATCATGAATATCACTGATAAACAGGCCGATTTTGCCGCCGAGGTCGAAAAAACCCTCAACGAAAGCGGATTTCGTGCCAAGTCTGACTTGAGAAATGAAAAGATCGGCTTTAAAATCCGCGAGCATACGTTGCTCAAGGTTCCTTATCTCTTGGTTATCGGAGATCGGGAAGTCGAGATGCAGACTGTCGCTGTGCGTACTCGTGAAGGTGCTGACCTGGGCTCGATGCCCGTCGCCCAGTTCGCTGAGTTTCTCGCGCAAGCGGTTTCCCGGCGTGGTCGCCCAGATTCGGAGTAATTACTATTAAGCGTGAAATGAGACAAGATAAACGAGCTGCACCGAAAGCCCCGATCAACGAGAATATCTCGGCACGCGAGGTTCGGTTAATTGGAGCTGAAGGTGAACAGCTTGGGATTGTGTCAATTGAAGACGCGCTTCTTAAGGCTGAAGAGGCCAAACTGGATCTGGTGGAGATTTCCGCCGATGCAGTACCCCCTGTTTGCAAACTGATGGACTACGGCAAATCGATCTTCGAGAAGAAGAAGCAGATTGCCGCGGCCAAGAAAAACCAGAAGCAGATTCAGGTTAAAGAAATCAAGTTTCGTCCAGGGACGGAGGAAGGGGATTACCAGGTAAAACTGCGCAACCTGGTACGTTTCCTGAGTGATGGGGACAGGGCCAAGGTATCCTTGCGATTCCGCGGCCGTGAGATGGCCCACCAGGAGCTGGGGATGGAACTCCTCAAGCGAGTTGAAGGTGACTTGCTCGAGTACGGTTCGGTCGAACAGCATCCTAAGATGGAAGGACGCCAGCTGATCATGGTCATCGCCCCGAAAAAGAAGAAATAATCAATAGGGCACGGCAGGCCTTCTGATTATGTTTATCAACTGAATGCGGAGTATCCGAACATGCCAAAAATGAAAACTAAAAGTGGTGCTGCTAAGCGGTTTCTGAAAACTGCTAACGGTATCAAGCACAAGCACGCTTTCAAGAGCCACATCCTGACTAAAATGTCGACCAAGCGTAAGCGTCAACTGCGCGGTAGCAGCTTGCTGGCACCGTGTGACGTGGCAAAAGTCGAGCGCATGCTGCGCCTTCGTTAATTTTAGTCAAGAATAGAGGAAGTAACTCATGGCTCGTGTAAAGCGTGGCGTCATTGCCCGTAAACGTCACAAAAAAATTCTGAAACTTGCTAAAGGCTACTACGGCGCTCGCTCGCGCGTATTCCGTGTTGCCAAGCAAGCGGTAATCAAGGCAGGCCAATACGCCTACCGTGACCGTCGTCAGAAAAAACGTCAGTTCCGCGCTCTGTGGATCGCTCGTATCAACGCTGGTGCACGTATCAACGGTCTGTCCTACAGCCGTTTCATCGCCGGCCTGAAAAAAGCGTCCATCGAGATCGACCGTAAGGTTCTGGCTGATCTGGCAGTGAACGAAAAAGCGGCGTTTGCTGCGATTGTCGAGAAAGCTAAAGCCACCTTGGCTTAAGTACCCCCGACAGTCACCCGGCCTCACCTCTGTGGGGCCAGGTGTTAAACGTCATAAATAGGGGAAGAGCCTTCAAGCTCTTCCCCTATTTTGTATCTGGAGTCTGTACATGGAAAACCTGGATGCGCTCGTCTCTCAAGCACTAGAGGCTGTGCAAAGCGCTGAAGATATCAATGCCCTGGAGCAAATCCGGGTTCACTACCTTGGCAAGAAGGGCGAATTGACTCAGGTGATGAAGACCCTGGGGAATCTGCCGGCAGAAGAGCGTCCGCAAGTCGGCGCCCTGATCAACGTTGCCAAGGAGCGTGTCACAGAGGTTCTCAATGCGCGCAAGGCACTGTTTGAAGAGGCCGACCTGGCCGCCAAACTGTCCGCCGAGTCCATTGACGTGACCCTGCCTGGCCGCGGCCAGACCTCGGGTGGTCTGCATCCGGTTACTCGCACTCTGGAACGTATCGAACAGTTCTTCACCCACATCGGCTACGGCATCGCCGAAGGCCCTGAGGTCGAAGACGATTACCACAACTTCGAAGCGCTCAACATCCCAGGCCATCACCCGGCCCGGTCGATGCATGACACCTTCTATTTCAATGCCAACATGTTGCTGCGCACCCATACCTCGCCGGTACAGGTCCGCACCATGGAATCGAAACAGCCGCCGATCCGCATCGTCTGCCCAGGCCGTGTGTACCGCAGCGACTCCGATATCACCCACTCGCCGATGTTCCACCAGGTCGAAGGCCTGCTGGTCGATCGCGACATCAATTTCGCCGACCTCAAAGGCACCATCGAAGAGTTCCTGCGCGTGTTCTTCGAAAAAGAACTGGCCGTGCGGTTCCGTCCTTCGTACTTCCCGTTCACCGAGCCATCCGCTGAAGTCGACATGGAATGCGTGATGTGCAGCGGTAAAGGCTGCCGAGTCTGCAAACAGACCGGCTGGCTGGAAGTGATGGGCTGCGGCATGGTTCACCCCAACGTGCTGCGCATGTCCGGGATCGACCCGGAAGAGTTTTCGGGCTTTGCCTTCGGCATGGGCGTTGAGCGTCTGGCCATGCTGCGTTACGGCGTGAACGACTTGCGTCTGTTCTTCGACAACGACTTGCGGTTCCTCGCGCAATTTCGCTAGTCGTAACGAATTCTTAGGAGAGCAGGATGAAATTCAGTGAAAAATGGCTGCGTGCTTGGGTTAGCCCGCAGGTAGGTCGCGACGAGCTGGTTGCCCGTCTGTCGATGGCCGGTCTTGAGGTCGATAGCGTAACGCCGGCCGCCGGCGAATTCACCGGTGTGGTGGTGGGCGAGGTGCTGAGCACCGAGCAGCACCCGGACGCCGACAAGCTGCGCGTGTGCCAGGTCAGCAATGGTTCGGAGACCTTCCAGGTGGTTTGCGGTGCGCCGAACGTGCGCCCGGGCCTGAAGATCCCGTTCGCCATGATCGGTGCCGAACTGCCAGGCGACTTCAAGATCAAGAAAGCCAAGCTGCGCGGCGTCGAGTCCAACGGCATGCTGTGCTCCCAGGCCGAGCTGCAAGTCGGTGAAGGCAACGACGGCCTGATGGAATTGCCGGACGATGCGCCGGTCGGCGAGGACATCCGGGAATACCTGGGCCTGGACGACTCGAGCATCGAGGTCGACCTGACCCCGAACCGCGGCGACTGCCTGTCCCTGGCCGGCCTGGCCCGTGAAGTCGGCGCGCTGTACGCCACCGAAGTCACCCGTCCGGTCATCGCCACCGTGCCGGCCGTGCACGACGAAGTGCGTTCGGTTGAAGTGCTGGCGCCCGCCGCCTGCCCGCGTTACTTGGGCCGCGTGATCCG
Source organism: Pseudomonas sp. VI4.1 (assembly GCF_002029345.1). Taxonomy (NCBI): domain Bacteria; kingdom Pseudomonadati; phylum Pseudomonadota; class Gammaproteobacteria; order Pseudomonadales; family Pseudomonadaceae; genus Pseudomonas; species Pseudomonas sp. VI4.1. The sequence continues at coordinate 16,271 of NZ_MULM01000126.1, read as the reverse complement.
TAACGTCGACCTGTCCAAGGCGACGCCGCTGTGGATGGTCGAGCGTCTGCGCCGTGCCGACGTGCGCAGCATCGACGCCGCCGTCGACATCACCAACTACGTGATGCTGGAACTGGGTCAACCGCTGCACGCGTTCGATCTCGCCGAAATCAATGGCGGCATCCGCGTGCGCATGGCCGAAGAAGGCGAGAAGCTGGTGCTGCTCGACGGCCAGGAAGTCAGCCTGCGTAGCGACACCCTGGTGATCGCCGACCACACCCGCGCCCTGGCCATCGCCGGCGTCATGGGTGGTGAGCACAGCGGCGTCAACACCGCGACCACCCGCGATGTATTCCTCGAAAGCGCGTTCTTCGACCAGATCGCCGTGGCCGGCAAGGCCCGTTCCTATGGCCTGCACACCGACGCCTCGCACCGCTACGAGCGTGGCGTGGGACTGGCAACTGGCCCGTGAAGCCATGGAGCGCGCCACCGGCCTGCTGCTGGACATCACTGGCGGCGAAGCCGGCCCGATCATCGAAACCGTCAGCGAGCAGCACCTGCCGAAAATCGCCCCGGTCACCCTGCGTGCCCAGCGCATCACCCAGATGCTCGGCATGGAAATGAACCCGGCCGAAGTCGAGCGCCTGCTCAACGCCCTGGGCCTGACCGTGTCCGCCGACGGGGCAGGGCAGTGGCGCGTAGAAGTGCCAAGCCATCGCTTCGACATCAGCCTGGAAGTCGACCTGATCGAAGAACTGGCCCGCCTGTACGGCTACAACCGTCTGCCGGTTCGCTACCCGCAAGCCCGCCTGGCACCGCAAGCCAAGGCCGAAGCCCGCAGCGACCTGCCTGAGCTGCGCCGCCTGCTGGTGGCCCGTGGCTATCAGGAAGCGATCACCTACAGCTTCATCGATCCGAAACAATTCGAGTTGTTTAATCCAGGTGTCGAACCGCTGCTGCTGGCCAACCCGATCTCCAACGACATGGCCGCCATGCGCTCGTCGCTGTGGCCCGGCCTGGTCAAGGCACTTCAGCACAACCTGAACCGCCAACAGGATCGCGTCCGCCTGTTCGAAAGCGGCCTGCGCTTCGTCGGCCAGCTGGCAGGTCTGAAGCAAGAGCCGATGATCGCGGGTGTGGTATGCGGTAGCCGCCTGCCGGAAGGCTGGGCACAAGGTCGCGATGTCGTCGACTTCTTCGACGTCAAGGCCGACGTGGAAGCGGTGCTGGGCTTCGCCGGTGCCCTGGATTCGTTCACCTTCGTGCCGGGCCAACACCCTGCATTGCACCCGGGTCAAACCGCGCGCATCGAACGTGAAGGACGCCTGGTCGGCTACGTCGGCGCCATCCACCCCGAACTGTCGAAAACCCTCGGTCTTGACCGTCCGGTCTTCGTCTTCGAGCTGGTTCTGGCCGAAGTGGCATTGGGTAAAATGCCTAAATTCCAGGAGTTATCGCGCTTTCCTGAAGTGCGACGTGACCTGGCGCTGATTGCGCACAAGGACGTCGCGGCCAGCGCCGTACTGGACGTAATCCGTGAGAATGCAGGCGAGTGGCTGACAGACCTCAGGCTATTTGACGTGTATCAGGGTAAAGGCATTGATCCTGATAGAAAAAGCCTTGCAGTCGGCTTGACCTGGCAGCATCCATCGCGCACTCTTAATGACGATGAGGTGAATACCACGACACAAAACATCCTCACCTCGCTCGAACAAAGGTTGAACGCCACGTTAAGGAAGTGACGTATGGGGGCTTTGACGAAAGCTGAGATGGCGGAACGTCTGTATGAAGAGCTGGGCCTGAACAAACGGGAAGCCAAGGAATTGGTCGAACTGTTTTTCGAAGAAATCAGGCACGCTCTTGAAGACAACGAACAGGTCAAATTGTCCGGTTTCGGCAATTTCGACCTGCGGGACAAACGCCAGCGGCCTGGCCGCAATCCGAAAACGGGGGAAGAAATCCCGATCACGCGCGCCGTGTGGTCACCTTTCGTCCAGGGCAGAAGTTGAAGGCCCGAGTTGAGGCTTATGCTGGAACCAAGTCATAACGACGAGCTACCCGTCATCCCCGGCAAACGCTACTTCACCATTGGTGAAGTCAGCGAGCTGTGCGCTGTAAAGCCGCACGTGCTGCGCTACTGGGAGCAGGAGTTTCCTCAACTCAACCCCGTCAAACGCCGCGGAAACCGCCGGTATTATCAGCGCCAGGACGTGCTGATGATCCGGCAGATCCGCGCGCTCCTTTACGATCAGGGGTTCACCATCGGCGGCGCACGCTTGCGTTTGTCCGGCGATGAAGCCAAAGATGACACCACCCAGTACAAACAGATGATCCGGCAGATGATTGCCGAGTTGGAAGACGTGCTGGTTGTGCTCAAGAAGTAATTTTTTGCTTTTAAATACTTCCAGTTTTCAAAAGCTTGGGATATATTCTTGAGCGTTCCTCGAGATGAGGGATGAGATTCACGCCTAGTCGGGGCGTAGCGCAGTCCGGTAGCGCACTAGCATGGGGTGCTAGGGGTCGAGTGTTCGAATCACTCCGTCCCGACCATATAATTCAAAGGGTTGCGAGATTTTATCTCGCGACCCTTTTTTATTTTCAGGCGTTTTTCCCCCTACAAAACGACTGGCTCTCAGTAGAATCCTCACTGCTTTCGTCCAGGCTGAATGAAGCATCAGCATGTTGGCGCCGACGCTGAACTGACCTCGTTACCAAGATGTCACTGACCCAGTCGGATTCCTCGCGAACAATTTCCTGTGCTGGATTCTGCCGATTGGAGTTGGGTCAGCCTCGCGTCGGTACGCAGATCAATTCGGCATCGGCGCCAAAAGGGCATTGAATGACCTTCAGCTGCCGCTCCCTACAGCGCGTCAGACTAGGTCGTGAAATCTGGGCAAAACGTACTCGGCAATCTCTTCAACCACCTCCACAACGGGTCGTTCGCTGTGACGCAGATGCAGGCCAATATGCTGCACACCCGACTCACGCAACGCCTCCAGCTCCTCAATGAGCGCCATTCGCCCGCCGCGTCCACCGAAACGCAGCGGTTTCATTGGCGAATGCGGATTGGCTTCAAGGTCCAGATGCAGAAAGCTGATATAGGGTTTATCAGCCCCCACCTCACGCCAGAGCCCTACACGCCGACGATGTTCCTGCGGCGTTCCAGGGTAGGCGAGCCATCCATCCATGTGCTCTCCAATCCAGGTCGGTGATTGTTGGCCAAGTCCGGCAACCAGCAGGGGAAAGGGCTCTTCACGCTGCGGTAATAGTTGGGCTCCCTCCGGCAGACGTCCAATGCCTTGGCTTTTCAGCAGTTCGACGGTGCTGCGAAAAAGCGCTCCCCGTTGGTCGTAGTCGACCCCGAACAGCGGGTACTCCATCGGTCGATCGCCACTGGCCACCCCCAATAGCAGGCGGCCCTCGCTCAGTTCGTCGATGCTATTGGCAGCCTTGAGGGTCAACCACGGTTGTCGTAGCGGCAAGACTACCGCGGCAGTGCCGAGCATAATGTTTTGGGTGATGCCGGCCAGATAACCCAAGTAGGAAAAAATCTCAAAAACCTGTGCAGCATCTCCAAAACTCGGGTCATAGACCGGCACATCCCGCACCCACAGGGCTCGAAAACCGCTGTTGTCCGCCAATCGGGCCAGTTGGGCATGTTGTTTCAGATCGGGGGCGCCAAAAGGACGCTTTTCCGCCATGCGCAAGCGTTGACCGGCAGTGGACCAATCATTGTCCAGCGGCAATTCCAGTCCGATGGAGAAGTTGTTGGGGCCCAGCAAACGTTGAAAATGTGAGTTCATCAGGTCTCCTGCGCCGTGCATGATGCAGGGCGACTCCATGGGTGAATACCGACAGTATCTGCGGCTCCATCCCGGAGAAAAATGCATCAGACAGCACAATAGTCTTGATTAAAATGCACGATTAGAAAGCTTTCCTGTCTGGAGGAGGAAGAGGCAATCACCCTGCGCAATGTTTTGTCGGTGAAAAAGTGAGAGTTTGAATCGATCAATCTTTCGCTTGGCTCTGGGACTTGAGTCGATCGAGTATCACCTTACCCACATCCAGCGCTGAACCAGGGTTTTGACCGGTCACCAGTTCGCGATCGATGACGATATGGCTGGTCCACGGTGAAGTGTTGCTACTGTATACGCCGCCGGCTTGTTCCAGTGCCGTTTGCGGATAGAACTTCATCGCACCGCCATTCAACAAGCCCTTGGCCAGTTCCTCTTCCTGATTGCTGATGACCGTGAATTTGTATCCTGCATAAGTCCAGCCATGCATTGGGGCTTCGCCGTCGACTTCGAGTTTCCGAGTGAAGGCTGTTGGGTCGGACAGAGTCGACAGTAGCGCAATAGGGCCATGGCAAACGAGGGCGGTTGTCTTGCCGTTGTTATGGAAGTTGTTCAGCAACTTCCCCAATGCGGCGCTATGCAGCAGATCCTCCATAGGTGCGTGGCCACCGGGTACATAGACGGCATCGAAGCGCTCGTAGCCGATCTGTTCGACCCGCGACAGGCTAATGACCGGTGACTCACCCGGCGAGGTAATCTTGAGGTGCTCCAGCAGCGCCTTGTACTCCTGCAGTGCCGCAATGTCATTGTTGAAATACATTTTGTCGTTGGACGATTGGTCCAGCGTTGGCGCCTTGCCCGTTGGCGTCGCAAAGGTCACCGAGTGGCCGGCATCGAGCAGCAGTTTTACGGGTTGCATCAATTCGTTCAGGTAAAAGCCGGTTGTAAAGACTTTCTTGTCCTTGAGCTCAAGGTGGTCTGAATCAGACAGCACGACCAGGACGTTACTGGCCTGTGCGTTGAAGGCTGAGGTGCAAATGGTCATTGCAAGGGCGAGACGAGTGATAGGGCGCATGGGATTTCCGAGCAGTAGAGAGTGAATTCGATCAGCAGGTGTCTGATCCCGATACGACTATATTCATGCCTCCATTGGCGATAAACTTGCTCAAAGGAAAAGCACTTGTTCTTTGGAGGTAAAGGTGAGCCGGCGATTCGATTATCTCGCAGACGTAGAAGTCTTCATCACTGTGGTGGAGAAGGGCTCCCTAAGCGCAGGGGCCGTTCTTCTGGCAACTACCCCGTCAGTGGTCAGCCGTGCGATCTCACGTCTGGAAACACGCCTGGGTGTTCAGTTGTTACGGCGCACGACTCGACGCCTGAGCCTGACCGAGGCGGGACTGCTTTACCTCGAACAGTCCCGCGCGGCGTTCTCGCTGATCGATGATGCAGAGCGGACGATCCAGGGGCAGGAAGGCGCGTTGACTGGCCGTGTACGGCTCAGTGTGCCGACGACTTACGGCCACTACCGGCTGCCGGTATTGCTCTGCCGCTTTACTCGGCAGTACCCGCAGGTGCGCATCGAGTTGAGCATCAGCAATCGAAATGTGGATCTGGTGGCCGAAGGGTATGACCTGGCCATTCGCCTTGGGCCATTACCTGACAGTGGCCTGATTGGACGCAAACTTGAGGATGCGCGTTTGTGCGTGGTCGCCGCGCCGGATTATCTGCGGCGTGCAGGTACGCCGCACAGCGTCGACGAACTGCCAGCGCATGCTTGCCTGCCATTTGTGATGCCCAGCAGCGGTCGGGTCGGCCCCTGGCTGTTCTGTGAGCAGGGTATTGATCGGGAGTGGATACCTGAAGCGAGTGTTCAAGTGTCCGACGACGTACTTGGCACTGTGTCTTTGGCCGAGCACGGTATGGGGATTTGTCAGACCTACGATTTTATTGTTCGGGAGCGGATTCAAAGCGGACGCCTGGTGCCGCTGCTCGAACAGTCGGGTGGACGGTCCCGACCGTTCTCGGTGATTTTCCCGCCTCATCGCCAACTATCGGCTGCGTCCCGGGCGCTGATCGACTTCCTGATTCTTGGGGTGGCAGATCAAGCCCACACGCCACTCAACGAGCGTCAAGCGATCGGATAGGTCGGGTAGTCGGTATAGCCCTGGGCGCCTCCTCCATAGCTCAATGCCCGGTCCGGTTTCAACAATGGCCAGTCGTTGCGTAGTCGTTCAACCAGGTCGGGGTTCGCGATGAAAGGTTCACCAAATGCTGCGATGTCGATCATCCCATCGCGAAGAAATTGTTCCGCTCGTTCCTTAGTCATGCCTCCTGCGAGCACTAGCGTGCCATGGTAGTGGGTGCGAAATTTTTGCAGGAAATCCCGAGGAATGGGCGAACTGCCCCGCGACAGCTGATCCATGAAATGAACATAGGCCAGACCGCGTCGGGAGAGTTGGTCGGCGACATACAGATAGGTTTCTTCGACATCCTCGTAAAGCCCCATGTCAAACAGGCCGCCAAAGGGTGACAGGCGAATGGCGGTGCGTTGCGCACCGATACGTTCAATGACGCTGTCGACCACTTCCAGCAAGAAGCGTGAACGGTTTTCGAGGGTATCGCTGCGGTATTCGTCTGTGCGGTCATTGACCATCGGGTTGAGGAATTGTTCGATCAGGTAGCCGTTGGCGCCGTGCAGTTCAATGCCATCGAAACCGGCGTCAATAGCATTCGCGGCTGCCTGGGCAAAGTCACGAATCACCGCTTTGACTTCCGGCGTGGTGAGGGCGCGGGGTTGGGAGACGTCGACCGGACCGGGCTCGCCACGCTCAGTCAAACCCCAGGCCTGGGAGTTACGGGCAATCCGCGAGGTCGAGCTGACCGGGTCAATACCGCCTGGCTGGATACTGACATGGGAAACGCGCCCGACATGCCATAGCTGCGTGTAGATAACGCCGCCGGTAGCGTGCACTGCCTGGGTTACTTTGCGCCAGCCGTCGATCTGTGGCGTGGTGTAGATGCCGGGGATGGCCAAGAAGCCTTCGGCCGAGCGCGAAATGGGGGTGCCTTCGGTGATAATCAGTCCGGCGCTGGCGCGCTGGCTGTAATAAAGCGCAGTGAGGTCGTTGGCGACTCCATCCGGGTTCCGCGCCCGTGTCATCGGCGCCATGGCGATACGGTTGCGCAACGTAAGAGTGCCGACTTGGATGGGATCAAATATTGAGCTCATGGGGACCTGTCCTTTCTTTATGTTGCTCAAGAAGGTAGGCCTGACATAGCAAACTGATAACCCGATCCGGCCGAACATGATTTGTGAAGCCGTTTCACAGTTTACTCAACCCTGCAGAGCTTGGCTTCGTTGTGCATTCGCTTCCACTGTATATGGAATTGGTTTCACAAGAAAAATGAACGTTTTCCCACTTATTGCTACGTATCGCCAAGTAGCGCTTGTGATATTTTTTCACTAATCAATGAGTGGGGAGGCGGACGTGGATAACAGAGCAGGCGAGATGCAGGTATTTGTACGGGTCGTCGACGCCGGCAGCTTTTCACAAGCAGCGCGACAGATGCTGATGACACCTTCGACGGTCAGTAAATTGATTGTTCGACTGGAGCTGCGTCTGGGTGTACGTCTGCTCGAGCGTTCGACACGTAAGCTGTCGCTGACCGATGAAGGACGCATCTACTATGAACGCAGTAACGCTTTGCTGGCAGAACTCGACGACGTTGAAAGAGTGTTGGCCCAAGGCGCGCAGAAAGCACGCGGAACCGTGCGCATCAATGCCTCGGTTGCGTTTGGCACAATGGCGATCGAACCCAATTTGCCGGCCTTCTGGGAAGCCCACCCGAACATCCAGATCAACCTGTCCTTAAGTGATGATATCGTTGACATGTACCTGGATCGAACAGACGTTGCATTCCGTGTTGGCGTGTTGACTGACTCGACCCTACGTGCGAGGAGTATCGGTATTGCTCGGCGCAAGATGGTGGCTTCACCTGAGTATCTGGAAAAGTACGGAGTCCCCGACACCCTCGAAGACCTCGCCGAGCATAATTGTTTGAGCTTCAACTTTCGGCGCTCTAGTCCAGTGTGGCCCATGCATCAAAGTGGCCGCATCGTTGATCGAATCGTCCAGGGCAACCTGCAAGCCAACAATGGCGAGACCGTTCGACGTATGGCCATCGCCGGGGTGGGGATTGCCCGATTGGCGGACTTTCACATCGATGAGGATCTCGCCGCTGGCCGGTTGGTCGAGGTACTCGCGCAAACAGGCCATGACAGCGAGGAAGTCAATGCGCTGTATCAGGGTGGACAGCATGTGCCCCAGCGTATCCGAACGTTCCTCGACTTTATGGTGCCGCGTCTGCAAGCGTTCATGAATCGGGGGTGAACCGCGTGCCGTCGTCAGTCCGTGGATTCGACGACGGCCTTCAGGCGCTCCAGCCCTGCGCGGTAGAGTGCCTCGAAATGCCCGATGACCTCGGCCTCATCTGCGCCCTGGACGAGAAAGGTGCTGGACCAGGACGCCAGTGTCCCCCCGTTGCCATCGTCCTTCGCTGACATCGTGCCTACATAGTCAGTGACTGGCGAAGGCCCCTCAAGCAGGGCATAGCTGTAGTGCTTTTCGTCTTCCTCGAACGTGAGCAAACGCTCGACAATGATCGCACCGTCGGCAGTTTTGAGGTGACGCAAACGTCCGCCATCACTGAGGGTGCTGCTCGCGATGACATCGAGCCAGCGAGGTAGCCAATCAAACCCGCCGAGTAGCGACCAGACCTGTTCGGCTGGACGTGCAATGCTAATCAAGATACGGACTTCACTCATGTTTTTATCCTGTATGGGAGGAAGGCATTCAAAGAATGACTGATGTAACCAACCAGAGATTGGCGGCGCTGATCAGCAGGAAAATACACCAGGCCATGACGGCGACCGGGCGTGAGATAGCAAAATCACCCATCAGCGTTTTATCGCTGGTGAAACGAATCAACGGATACACCGCAAACGGCAGTTGCACTGACAACACCACCTGAGAAAACACCAACAGATCACCCACCGCGGCGTCGCCCAGCCAGAGAATCCCGCACAGCGCTGGCACCATGGCCAGCAGGCGGGTGACGACGCGCTGTTTCCACAATGAAACTTTGAGCTTCAAGAACCCTTCGAGCACGACCTGACCGGCGAGGGTGCCGGTCAACGTCGCGCTTTGGCCCGAGGCGAGCAGTGCCAGGGCGAACAGCACGGCAGAGACGGCTACACCTGTCAGGGGGGCCAGCAATTGATGGGCCTGCTCGATCCCGCCAATCTCAGTGTGCCCGCTGTCGTGGAAGACGGCGGCGGCCACCAACAAAATGGCAACTTGCACGGCGGCCGCAATTGAAAGCGCGCGGATCGTATCGTTGGAACCCCGGCGCAGGGATCGTTTTACCTGCTCTCCGTCATGTGTGACGCTATTGGACCGGGCCAGTGATGAATGCAGGTACAGATTGTGGGGCATGACGGTGGCGCCGATGATACCCACCGCGATGAACAGTGCCCCTGGCTGAGCCAGCGTGTCCAATGAAGGAATGAACCCCCGAAACATGGCGTTTACATCGAGCGTGATCAATGCCAGCTCAATGGCGAAGCACAGGACAATGGTCGCCACCAGGGCCAGGACGATCTTCTGCACTCGGCCATTGGCAGCACCCTTCAAGCCCAGGATGACCAGTGTGCTGACAGCCGTCAGCACGATGCCGAGGGCCATTGGCAAGTTGAATAGTAATTTGAACGCCAACGCCGCGCCCAGGACCTCGGCAATATCGGTGGCAATGATGGCAATCTCCGCCATTGCCCAGTGCGCGAGTGTGGCTGGTCGGCCGTAGCGAAGACGACAGGTCTGGGCAAGATCCTGACCTGTGACGACGCCCAGACGCAAGGCGAGTGTTTGCAAAAGCATGGCCGCCAGACTCGACAGCACCACCATGAATAGCAGGCTGTAACCGAACTGAGCGCCAGCAGCGATACCGGTGGCCCAGTTGCCAGGATCCATGTAACCCACTGCAATCAACAGTCCGGGTCCCATCAGCAGCGAAAGGCGTCCAGGCATAGGCGATGGTGGGACGGCACGCATTCCGGGGTGTTCCGACAACGAAGTCTTTGTTGTCATCGGTCAGTGGGTCCTTTGTGATCGGGCAAGTCGGGGCAGACGCGCCAGCACTAGGGTATGAATGAACAGCAGCAGGCCAGCAACCGAGAGAATTGCCGATACTTTCCCGCTCAAAGCATGGGCGGCCAGCAGACACACCAGAGCCGCTATCTGGGTCAGCAGACGATGGGCCAGCGAAATCCGTGAAGGGCTCGACGCCTCGAACAGGCGGCCGGGCCAAAAGTCTGGCCTGGCTCGCGAAAACGTTATTGCGGCGATGGCCACCACGGCGTATATCCAGACGCCGAGACCGGCGTCACCTCCGGCCAGCGCCAAGCCTATGGCGCTGGCCGTGAGCAGCAGTGCAATGACAACGAACGCAACACGGCTATAGCTCATGGTGTTTCGCTCGAACCCATCGGTGCATCCACCCGCAACCGCAATACATGGAACGGCGGCTGGCTGTCGTCCTCACCCGCATTGAGCAGTGGGTGGCGGTGCAGCTGGTTGGCTGTGATGTAGAGCCATTCCCCCTGGGCATCGAGCTCAACGCCGTCCGGCCAGGCGAGGAATTGATCGTCCTGTGCAAGAATGCGGTAGCCGGCAGGCGACGCTAGCCCAATCGCATTATTCGCGATGTCGGTCACATAGACGTTGCCCTCTGCGTCGACATCAAACCCGTCGCAATGAGGCTTGTCGCACCAGTACTCAACGGCCTCGCTCAGCGGTGCAATGCCTGCAGGTTCCGCGAGGACTTCGGTTGATACCCGATAGACCTTGCGAGCGGACATCGAACCGAAATAGACCCAGCGGCCCAACGGGTCGATCGCGATGGGATTGAGGCCGTAGCGGTAAGGAATGATTTCGCCTTCTGGCGTACGCAGCGAAAGGGCTTTTCCACCGATCATCAGCGGTACATCTCCAGGCATCAACCCCGGGTAGCACTCAAGCGATCGCCATGAAAGACCTGTTTGGAGATCGACCACGACAATGGCCGGATAGTCGCTTTCACCGCTGGGGTTCATCGTCATGTCGGCGATGTAAATGCGCTGACGCCGCCAATCGATCACGAAGTCCTGAGTGAAAGAACTTGGGCGAAGCACGTTCTGCGGCAGCACGATCAGGCGGTGCAGGCGATCTTCTCGATCATTCCAGGCGATGAGGCGCGGCTGTAGGCCCGGTCCGCCCATATCGAGTATCCAGACGATCCCCTGAGGGTCGGTGCGGATGCCGATCACTGCGGACATCCCTCGACCGTCCTTACCCGGTTTGCCCGCCCAGGTTTCATTGGGGTAGGCCGGATGCTGACCCTCCTGGGCCACCGCTCGCACCGAGATATCCGGTGCGATGATGGCGGAGACCGATACCAGTACCCGCCCATCCGGCATCACCGTCGGATTACCCGGACGCTCAACCGGAAACGTCGCAAAGATCTCCAGTTGATGGGTGTTCATGACAGCGCCTTGACGAACGACGCGGCAGTGCCTGCGGTCGGGTCGACGAAGATGATGTCGCTGGGGTCACGTCGCGGTGTATCGACAGACACCATGAACAGCGGGTGCTCAAGGATCTCTGGCATTCCGTGGATGGTGAACCGCTTGAAGAACAGCATCTCGCCGGGACCGACCTCGAACGGTTCACGGTCGCCCATGAAAAACCTGGCGCGCCCGGACATGACGATGAGGTACTCATCACAGGTCGCGTGGTAATGCGCAGGTGTCGGATGGTAGACACGGAAGACCCGGGCGCTGGCCTCGTCTTCGTCGGTCAGCCTTGAGTCAACCAGCAGCGTTTCGGCGGTCTCGGGGAACGTCTTGACGATCGCATCGAGATTAAACGAGGCATGAGGCGCAGCCTCTACCAGTTTTTTTCGGGTGCTTACTTCGGTCATCTTGAAACCCTCATTCAGGTGTCCTTTTCAGGGGACGCTGCGATGTTGTTTGTGGGTTCAGGATAAGCATTCGACTGATTGCGGAGAACGCTGCGGGGGAGCACAAGATTTGAGAATTAAAATAACAACTGTGTTTTGACTAGAGCGCTGCGGAGCTCACTAAACGCCCCCGAATAACCACTCAGTGCTTTGTGGTATCAGACCAGAACCGCCGGTCTCTCGTTTCGAGTGCGGCTATCACGATAGCAGTCGTCGAGCCTAATGTGACTTCCAGAAAACGCATACAAACATGATACGGATTCGTGTTCTGCGCGGTAGATCGCTGACGATTTGATGAGGGCGTTCTGACATGCGGCGTCCAGCGACGTAGGAGTGACAGCGACACCACTATAAGTGCATCCGGAGCGACTGTTTTGCGAATTCAATTCCAAACAGCTGCGCCCGGTGATGCGTTTCTGACACCGGCTGCCTGCGGCATAGTGATGAGTACTCACTATCGAGTCCAGCTGCGTCGGAGACACAAGATGCAAGTCAGAGCTGCTGTTCTAAGACACATGAATGTTAAGCCGCCTTATGCCCAGAGCAAGCCAATTGTTATTGAGACCATCGAGCTGGCGCCTCCGGGGCCGGGCGAAGTGCTGGTGCGTATCCGTGCCGCAGGTCTTTGTCATTCCGACCTTTCGGTGATCAATGGCGACCGCCCTCGGCCGATGCCCATGGCGCTCGGCCATGAGGCTGCTGGCGTGGTCGAAGCGTTGGGCGAAGGAGTCAGCGACCTTGAGCCGGGCGATCATGTGGTCATGGTGTTCATGCCCAGTTGTGGGCATTGCCTGCCATGCGCCGAAGGTCGTCCAGCCCTCTGTGAGCCGGGTGCGAAAGCGAATGCGGCCGGTACGCTGATCAACGGATCAGTGCGTTTGAGCAGTCCTGCAGGTCACGTGCATCATCACTTGGGGGTCTCGGCATTTGCCGAATACGCTGTGGTGTCGCGCAACTCGGTGGTCAAGATCGATCGAGATCTGCCCTTTGTCGAAGCGGCACTCTTTGGTTGCGCGGTGTTGACCGGGGTCGGCGCCGTGGTCAATACCGCGCAATTGCGGGTCGGCTCAACCGCCGTGGTGATTGGTCTGGGTGGCGTCGGCCTGGCGTCAGTGCTGGGTGCAAGAGCTGCTGGGGCGAGCAAAATCATTGCCGTTGACCTTTCACCAGAAAAACTCGCATTGGCCAAAGACGTCGGCGCCACCGCGGTGGTCAACGGCGGCGACGCGGACGCCGTTGAGCAGGTACTGCAACTGACTGGCGGCGGCGCCGACTACGTCTTCGAAATGGCCGGTTCGATCCGGGCACTTGATAACGCCATGAAAATGACCAAGCGCGGTGGTATGACCGTGACTGCAGGTCTGCCGCCGCCAGGTTCGGCACTGTCCGTCAATGTGGTTCAGTTGGTGGGCGAGGAACGTACGCTCAAAGGCAGCTACATCGGTACTTGCGTGCCGATCCGCGATATTCCGCGGTTCATTGAGCTTTATCGCGATGGTCGCTTGCCGGTGGATCGGTTGCTGAGCGGCCGACTCAAACTGGACGACATCAACGAAGGCTTCGACCGCCTGCATGACGGCAGCGCGGTGCGTCAGGTTATTGAATTTTGAGGAGTGACAGCATGGCCGATACAAACTTCCTGGCAACGCTCGACGACCCCACGTTGTTCCGTGAGGCGAACTACATCAACGGCCTGTGGCTGGAGGTGGGTGAGGGACGCAGCATTACCGTTACGAACCCGGCCACCGGCAAGGTACTGGGGCGCGTGCCTTCATTTGGGGTCAGTGAGACCGCCCTGGCCATCGCCGCCGCCAAGCGCGCGCAACCGGCGTGGCGAGCGCTCACTGCCAAAGAGCGCGCGGTAAAACTGCGCCATTTGTTCGAGTTGATGATTACCCACCGCGAAGACCTGGCGCGGATCATGACCGCCGAACAAGGCAAGCCGCTGGCCGAAAGTCGTGGTGAGATTACCTATGCCGCGTCTTTCATTGAATGGTTCGCGGAGGAGGGCAAGCGTGTTTATGGCGATACCATCGCCTCCCATTCAACGAGCAGCCGAATCATCGTTCAGAAAGAACCCATCGGGGTGTTTGCCGCGATTACCCCGTGGAACTTCCCGGCAGCGATGATCACCCGCAAGGCCGGGCCAGGCTGGGCGGCCGGTTGCACCGGTGTATTGCGTCCCGCCAGTCAGACACCCTTTTCGGCGATTGCAATTGCAGTGCTGGCCGAGCGTGCCGGTCTGCCTGCCGGCGTGTGCAACGTGATTACGGGGCCGGGCAGTGAAATCGGGGCCGAACTGACCTCCAACCCGGACGTGCGCAAGTTGTCCTTTACCGGTAGCACCGAGGTCGGTGCCACACTGTTGGCCCAATGCGCGCCGACGATCAAAAAGACCAGCATGGAACTCGGCGGCAACGCCCCCTTTATCGTGTTTGACGATGCTGATCTGGATGCTGCGGTGCAGGGTGCGCTCGCGTCCAAGTACCGAAACGCCGGGCAGACCTGTGTGTGCGCTAACCGTCTGCTGGTCCAGGACGGTATCTATGATGCTTTCGCCGCCAAACTGAAAACCGCCGTCGAGGCCCTGAAAGTGGGCAGCGGATTTGAGGACGGTGTGACGATCGGCCCGCTGATTGACGACGCCGCCGTGCGCAAGGCCGAGGAGCATGTCGCCGATGCCGTTGAGCGCGGAGCCTCTGTCCTGGTGGGGGGTGAACGCCATCCGTTGGGGGGCAGTTTCTACCGGCCGACCATCTTGGTGAACGTGCCAAGGGAGTCGAAGGTGTTCCGTGAGGAGACGTTTGGTCCCGTGGCACCGCTGTTCCGTTTCAGTACCGAGGCGCAAGCCATCGAGATGGCCAACGACACCGAGTTCGGTCTGGCCTCGTATTTCTACAGTCGGGATATTGGAAGGATCATGCGCGTGGCCGAAGCGCTTGAGTGTGGCATCGTCGGGATCAATGAGGGGTTGATATCGACGGAAGTGGCGCCGTTCGGCGGGGTAAAATCGTCGGGACTGGGTCGTGAAGGTTCCAAGTACGGGATCGAAGATTATCTTGAGATAAAGTACCTCTGCCTGGGAGGTATTGACCGCTGATAGCTCGGGGAGATGGTCGAAAGGCCATCTCCTGATTTTTTGAAAGTTAAATAATCCCGGTTTCTTTTTATTTATGTATTGATCCATCCTTAATAAGTGGCACTCAGCGGTGAATGCGTTTCACAAGTCATTGTCGTCCGGTGCCGGATCAGTGCGGTGGTATTTACAAAAGTCCTGTGCTAGAGCGCTTGCTCTTGTCTTTTAGTCAATATTGTTTTCGTATTCCTGCGGTTTATCTTCGGCGGGTGGTGCTGGAAAATCTATTCCATCTTAATCACTACCGAGATTGTCCCTCATGACGTACTTCAAAAAAGCCGTTGCCCTGCTGGCTACCCTGACTGCTCTTTCTGCCTCTTTTTCAGTTCAGGCGGAAGAGTCTGGCGCCTTTGTTGATCGCAATAAAGCACTGAATGAACGCGCTGTCGGAAGTTAATTAAGCCTGTTTTAAATAAATGAACTGTTGTTTTAGTTTTGCTAACTTCGGAGAGCGCAAAAGTGAACTTTCATACAACGGGGGAACCGACAGTATCCCCAATCAAATCGAAGGTGATAAAAGGCGCGGCTTTTTCAGCGTTCAGCCTTGCGCTGCTTGCAGCCCTGACCGGATGTGGTCCGAGTGACGCCAGCAGCATAGTCGCTGCGCCGAGCGTCACGGTCAGTCAGCCGGTCAAGTCGGTGATCACTGACTGGGACAGTTTTACCGGGCGTTTCGAGGCCACCGATTCGGTGGAAGTTCGATCCCGGGTCAGCGGCTATCTGGAGAAAGTCGCGTTTCAGGACGGCGCCATCGTCAAGAAGGGCGACTTGCTGTTCGTGATCGATTCGCGTTCGTTCCAGGCTGCCGTGGTCCAGGCGCAGGGCAAGCTGTCTCAAGTGCGCTCGCAACTGGCACTCGCCGAGCAGGAATTCGCCCGGGCCAATGTGTTGATCGAATCGAAAACCATCGCCCGCAGTCTCTACGACCAACGCTTGCAGGCGCGTCAGGCCGCGCAAGCCGAAGTCCTCAGTGCCGAGGGGGCGTTGAGCGCAGCCAAGCTGGATCTGGAATTCACCCGCATCACCGCGCCCATGAGCGGCCGGATCAGCCGCAAGCTGATCAGTGAAGGCAATCTGGTCAACGGCGGCAACAGCAGCGCCACGTTGCTGACCACCATCGTCTCGATTGACCCGATTGATATCTACTTCGATGTCGATGAGCAGAGCTACCTCAAATACCGTCGGCAGGCCAATAGCGCGGCCAACCAGAGTCAGGTGCGGATTGCCTTGCCGGGTGAAGTCGAGCCGAGCATGACCGGGCGCATGGATTTTATCGACAACCGGCTCGACTCGTCCACGGGCACATT